>DAIMZG010000004.1:0-26071 GCA_036734065.1 Catalimonadaceae bacterium | reverse complement strand
CCCTCGACAAAGACCAGCAACTGGTCTATCTGGCCGAGTCGGCCTGGATGCTCGAATCGGCCATGAAGGCGTTTCCGTCCTTACAATTTCACTTTATTTCTGAGTACGACCCGGCCGCCATCGCCGCCACCGAAGAGGCCTAGGCCGGGCCAGCCCTGCGGCAATAGCTTTCCCCATTTTTTTATGACTGATGCCGAACGCGCCGAGATGAGATCGCTCATTGAGGCGCAGCTACAAACCACCCGCCAGGAGATCGCCGAACTGGAAGAACTCGTGCGGCCCATTGCCCCCGACAACGCCATTGGGCGCATTTCGCGCATGGATGCCATCAACAACCGGGCAATCAACGAAGCGAGCTTGCGGCAAAAGCAAGCCAAGTTGCAGCAGCTAGAGCGCGCCCAAACGCGCGTAAACAAACCCGATTACGGACAATGCACGCAGTGCGGCCAGCCCATCCCGATCGGGCGCTTGCGCCTTATGCCGGCCAGCGTGCGTTGTGTGCGTTGCGCATGAAGGGCTACCTGACGCTCTGGCGCGCTTTTCCCAGCCTGCTTTCGTTTGGCTTGCTGCTCACGTTTTTTTCCAGCTTTGGGCAGACGTTCCTCATTTCGCTCTTCGTACCGGATTTTATCCAGGACTTCGGGCTGAGCAACGCCAAGTTTGGCAGTTTCTACGGACTGGCCACGCTGGGTTCAGCCCTGTTTCTGACCTATTTGGGGCGCCAGATTGACCACGTACCGCTCTATCGCTACGCGGCCGTGGTGGCCCTGGGGCTGGCCGTCGCCCTGGTGGTGACGGCCACCGCCACGCACGTGGCGCAACTGCTGGTGGGCTTGTTTGGCCTGCGCCTGGCCGGACAAGGACTCATGAGCCACACGGCCCACACCACCATGGCCCGCTATTTCGACCGCGACCGAGGCAAAGCCCTGAGCCTGACGGCCATGGGCCATTCGCTGGGCGAAGGCTTGCTGCCGATGCTGATGGCCGTATTGCTCACGCAGGTGGCGTGGCGAACGGCCCTGCTGGGCGCAGCGGTGCTGGTGCTGGCGGTGGTGCAGCCCTACGTCTGGGGCATCATCCGGCAATACCAATTTCCGCCCCTGCCCACGCCCACTTCGGCCGATACGGCCCGCGAGTGGACACCTCGGCAGGTGGTGCGCGACCGGCGCTTCTGGCTGATCTTGCCGCAGTCGTTCGTGCAGCCCTTCCTGATCACGGCCCTGATCTTTTTTCAGTTGCCTTTGGCCGACTCGCGCGGCTGGACGCCCGAGTGGATGGCCATTAGCTTTAGTGCCTTCGCCGCAGTCAGCTTGCTGGGAACCCTGCTGGCTGGCCCGCTGATTGACCGCTTCCGGGCCGTACGGCTGTTTCCTTATTTTGTGCTGCCCTTCGGGGCGGGCGTGGGCGTGTTGCTGGCTTCGTCGCACCCGTGGGCGGCCCCGGTCTATCTGGCACTCGCTGGCCTGGCCAATGGGTTGGGGGGGGCCATCCGATCGGCGGTGCAGGCCGAGCTGTACGGCGTACGCTCGCTGGGCGCCGTCCGCAGCATCTTCACGATGCTGATGGTGGTCAGCACGGCCGTGGGGCCTACGCTGTACGGCAGCCTGCTCGACGTGGGGTGGTCTTTCGACCAATTGCTCTACCTGAGCCTGGGTGTGCTGGCCGCCAGTTTTGGCTACAGCTTTCGGCTCTACCCGGCCTACACGTGGCGGCGGTGGCGGGTGCGCTGGCGGCAATGGACTTAGTCTGTACTTCTAGTCTGTACTTCGGAAAAACCGGGTGGTTAGCCCGATACCGACAAAGTAGCCAGAAGCGTTAATCCCTTTACCAGCCGAAGCATCTACCTGAAAATTGGGGGTGACCAAGTAGGAGCCGCCCCCGTTGAAGCGCAGGTTGAAATCCTCGAGGCCTTCGATGTCGCCGTACGGCTCGACGAACAGGCGCAGGCGTCGGCCAATGCGTAGCCCTACGGAAAGCGTGTAAGACAAATCGCCCGGTGAGTGGTCAGGTTGAGATACCCACCCCACGGTGCTGCCCAACCGCCAGCGGTCGGTGATTGTGTAGGCCCCCGACAAGTACAGTTCGGGCAGCACGGCGACGCCCTCGTCTTGCGGAGAGCCAAGCAAAAAGCCTAGGGCCGCGAGCGAAAACTGATCTTTGCTGTAAATGTCTATCACCGTACCTACCCCAAACCGCGTGACGGCACCGCGTGCAATCTTAAGGTCTAATCCTTCGGCGTTGATGGGCCGCGTAACGCCCCAGGTACCGATGGCGCTGATCTCTACGCCCTCAAAAAGTCCGTAGCGAATTTCAAAGTCGGGATAGACCCACTCCCGCTCGTAATATCCCTCGGGATGTTTGTCTTCGGTAAATTGCAAACCCGCTTCTAATTGGAGGCGTCCCGGATTGAGGGCGCTGGCGGCCCGCGACTGGTCGGGTCGGCCGATGGAAATTTCTTCCACATCCCGACCTTGTGACCAAGCCGCCGTACCCACCAGCCAGGTCCCGATAAAGCAGAAAAGGTAACGGATTTTCGTCATGGTTGACTTGAGAAAAACACTCGGAAAGCATGGCGCACCAAGACGATCGGGGGCATTCCAGAAGGGTGACAAAAAAATTTTCAAGTCATAACCTGTAAATGGCACAACTTGCGTCTTGCTCGTGCAGGGTGTACCACCTAAACCTCCATCCATGATTACTGTATTTGAACACGAAACGTTGCGGGTGGGCGAGCGGGGTTTTACGGCCAAGCACCACGCCGTACTGGCCCGTTGGCAAGTTGCACAGTCGGTACCCTATTTTTCGCTCCGGCCCGACGCGGTGGTGTGGTCGCATTATGTGGGCAGTATGCGCATTGGTGCGCTCACCGTCGAAGTGCTGCCCAAGATCGGGCGTGGCTATCCGGCCGCTGCGTGGCGCGCAGTGCTCCGCACCATGCTGGACGATGCCCACCATGTGTCTGCTCCCAGCGGCCTGGGGCGCTCTGCTACGCCTGGCGAGTGGCTACCCGACACCTTCTTGGCGTCCTATGCCAACGCCCTCGATCACCTAGCCCGGCGTGGCTGGCAGGCCAACTACCGTCCGTCCGACGAGCACCTGCCCACCCTTCGCGGCGCACTGCGCACCACAGCGCAATTGCGCCAAAACGCCCTGCGACCCACCCGTTTTGCTGTCCGATGCACGCGGCAGGATACCTTTTCGGCGCTGCACGGCCTGTTGCAGCAGGCCCTGACTTGCGGCCGACGCCTGGCCACCAGCCCCGCACTGGCCGTACGCCTGGCCCAAACAAGTCGCCTGGTGCCTCAGGGGCCGCCCGTGGCCGATCCGCTGGGCTGGCTTGATCGCCTGACCTACGACCCCCAGACCCTCCCCTACCGACCCGCCCTGCAATTGGCCCGCCTCTTGCTCATGGCGGCCGTGCCTGTAGGCCCCGTGGGCCTGCCCGTGGTGGCCTGGTTGTTCGACGTGCGGCGCCTCTTCGAGCAGTACGTCTATCGCCAGTTGGCCGACAATTGTCCGGCCGGAGGGCAATTGCGGTGGCAGCGCAGCCATCCGTTCTGGGGGGCGCACCCCTTGCGTCCCGACCTGGTGCTGCGGCGGGGCGCTCACACCTGCGTGGTGGACGTAAAATGGCAGCAGCCCATCCCCACCGCCGCCGATCTGCGGCAAGTGTACGTGTATAGCCGCTATGCGGGTGCCCGGCACGCCGTGCTGCTGTTTCCGGCTGCCGACACCGCCCATGCCGTCACCCGGGACTTTCATCCGGCGGTCGGCGAAACCACGGCCCAATGTACGTGCAGCATTCAGCAGTGGCCGCTGCTCTGCGACGGCAAACCAACCGGACCGCAGGGAGCCAACCTTTGGGAATGCCTACTGCCGCTGGGCTTAGCCAAGCACAACGAAAGCTAACAACCCGCCTCGCTGTGCGTTAGTAAGCAGTGGCATGGCAAGGCCATCTAAATAAATGAATTTACAAGTATGCTAAAGTGGATAGACATCATGCGTTTTGCCCGTGAGGGCAGTCCGGCTCCTGACCAAGAAGTAACACGTACGGACGCAGAATGGCGGCAGCGCCTCAACGCGGAAGAGTACCGGGTGCTGCGTGCCCACGGCACCGAGCGCGCCTTCTCGAGCGAGATGTGCTCGCGCTTCGAGCCGGGCACTTACGCCTGCGCTGCTTGCGACAACCTGCTCTTCGACGGACAAAAGAAGTTCGAGTCCGGCACGGGCTGGCCCTCGTTCACGCAGCCCCTCCGCGAGAACGCCATCGCCTACCGCCTCGACACCAGCTACGGCATGGAGCGGATCGAGACCGTCTGCAACAACTGCCAATCGCACCTGGGTCACGTTTTTCCGGACGGCCCGGCTCCCAGCGGCTTGCGTTATTGCATGAACGCCGTGGCTCTGCGCAAGGTAGAAAAGCCCCAGACGGCCTCTTACAGCCGGCAGTAGCTTTAGATATCGCCCAGTTGGGGCCGCAGCAAGATTTCTTCCACAACGGTGCGCTCCGACAGTGCATAGGCACCAAAGACCGCTTCGGCAATGTCTTCGGGCGTCATGAAGCGTGCTTCGGGTAAGTCCACTCCGTCCCAACTGCGGGTGCGCGTGGCGCCGGGCAACACCGACGTCACCCGAATGTGGCTCTCGCGCAGTTCGGCCCGCAGCGCGCGCGCAAGGCCATGAAGCGCGTGCTTGGTGATGGAATAGGCTCCGCCGTTGGGGTAGGCCATCAGGCTGGCAACGGAGTTGATCATGAAAATATGTCCGCGCGGCTGCGCGCGCATGGCGGGCAGCAGGCGTTTGGTGAGATAGTAGGCGCCCATCAGGTTGACTTGCATCATGTGTTCGAGCACCTCGTCGGCCTGCTCGCTGACCATGCCCGGCTCGAAATATCCGGCATTGTGGACGAGCACCTCGGGGGTCGCCCCGAGCGACCCGACAAAGTCGGCAAAGGCCAGCACCTGTTGCTTTTCGCCCATATCGGTGGGCAATAGGTGGAGTTGGGCATCGGAATGAAGATCGGCTACGGTCGCTTGCAGGGCGGTCAGGCCCGCCGCCCGGCGGGCGCAAGTGGCCACGTCGAAGCCAGCAGCGGCAAAGCGCATCACCAGGGCGCGGCCAATTCCTTCGCTGCCACCCGTGATTACGGCTAATTTTTTCATAATTTGTGAGGGTATTTACGCATGAAGTTATGCCCAAAATTTGTTCTAAGCCTACGCAAGAAAGATGAAAGCGATCGGTAGTTACATGATTTTTCTAGGCTCGTTGTTTCGCAACATGGAGGCCTTTGCCGTTTATCCGCGCCGCGTGGTGGACGAGATGATGAACATCGGCGTTGGTTCGCTGACCATCGTGTCTATTGTATCTTTTTTCATTGGGGCCGTCACGTGCGTGCAAACGGCCTACAACCTGGTTAGTCCCCTTATTCCGCTCTACATCATCGGCATGATCGTCCGCGACATGACCGTCCTCGAACTGGCGCCTACCATCACGTGCGTGGTGCTGTCGGGCAAGGTGGGTTCGCACATCGCCGGCGAGCTAGGCACCATGCGCATCACCGAACAAGTGGATGCCCTCGAGGTGATGGGCGTCAACTCGGCTTCGTATCTGGTGCTGCCCAAGATCATCGCGGCCCTGATCATGATTCCGGTGCTGGTGGTGCTGGCGGGCTTTCTGTCGCTGCTGGGTGGCTTTTTGGCCGGTGCGCTCACGGGTGTGCTCACCGAGAACGAATATATCTACGGCATCCGCTACGAGTTCAATGCCTACAACGTCACCTTCGCCATGATCAAGTCGGTGGTGTTTGCTTTCCTGATCTCGTCCATCTCTTCTTTCAAAGGCTACTTCACGCGGGGCGGCGCCCTGGAAGTGGGCCAGGCCAGCACCACGGCCGTTACCAACAGTTGTATCGCCGTGCTTTGTGCCGACTTTGTGCTGGCTCAACTCATTCTCTGACCTCCCACAACGACTTGTGCACCGTTTGCGTCTTTAACCTGACGACGCTGCTATGATCGAAATCGAAAACATCAAAAAGTCTTTTGGCGACAAAACCGTGCTCAAGGGCATTTCGGGTCAGTTCAAAGACGGTATCAACAACCTCATTATTGGGTCGAGCGGCACGGGCAAAAGTGTGCTGCTCAAGTGCATCGTGGGCCTGATGCGCCCCGAAGAAGGGCAGGTGCGCTACGACGGGGTGGACTTTTACGCCTGCGACGCCGACACCCGCAAGGAAATCCGCCAGCAAATCGGCATGCTCTTTCAGGGCAGTGCCCTGTTCGACTCCAAGACCGTGGCCGAGAACGTGCGCTTTCCGCTGGACATGCGCAGCCGTATGCGGGCCGATAAAAAAGACAAGCGCGTGGCCGAAGTGCTCGAACAAGTGGGCCTGGGCCACGCCGCCGACCGCATGCCCTCCGAAATCAGCGGCGGCATGATGAAGCGCGTTGGCATTGCCCGCGCCATCGTCATGAAACCCAAGTACCTCTTCTGCGACGAACCCAACTCGGGCCTCGATCCGCAGACCTCCATCACGATTGACGAGCTCATCGGGCAGGTGACCAGCGAAAACCAGATGACGAGCATCGTCGTCACGCACGACATGAATTCGGTAGTCAACATCGGCGACCACATCATGTTTCTGGCCCAGGGGCACAAACTCTGGGAGGGCAACAACCGTGAGATTCTTTTTGCCGAGAACGAAGAGCTGCAAAACTTTGTCTTCGCCTCCAAAATCATGCGGAGCGTGCGCGATGTGCGCAGCACCGAGGCCAACCAGTAGGAATGCGACGCATCGCCTCTGCCCAGGCCAATGACTTATCGCGCCTGCGCGTACCCCAAATATCAGATCAAGAACGCACCCGGCGGCGGCCGCGACGCGGACGAGCCGTGACGGGCTCTTGGGTGTTTTCGGAGCGCAGCTTGCGCAAAAAAGGCCGAAACTCTTCGATGAACGTCCGCGACCAGAACTTGACCCCGTCTTTGGTGGCCGCCCGCCCAATCAGGTGGGCCGACACAGGCGAGGTGAGCAAGATGAAGAAGATGATCGCCAGGGCTTTGATGGCCACCAGCGTTTCGTTGAAATAGATGGCAATGCTGCCCATGATCAGCCCCAGGCCCATCGAGCCGGCCTTGGTGATGGCCGACATGCGCACGTAAAAGTCGGGAAAACGGACGATCCCCACGGCCGACACGAGCATGAAGGCCGTGCCCGTAATCAGCATGAAGGCGCAAACGATTTCGGTGAGGCTCATGCGCTTATTCGTTACGGCGATCTACGCGCTGAATGATGAAGTATGCAAACGAGATCGAACCCAGAAAGGTGATCAGGGCCAGCAGCAAGGCCACATCAATGAAGGTGCGCTCGGTGAATACCGAAAATACGCCGATGATGCAGATCACCGACGTCGAGACTAGGTCAATGGCCGAGATGCGGTCGGCCAGCGAGGGGCCTTTAATAAAACGATAGAGAATCAGCAAGATCCCCAGACTCAACAGCGTCAGGCAGACCAACAAAACGGTTTCAAAGGCAGTGCTCATCGGGTAATGGCCAAAATTCTTCGTTCAAATCCTTCTTTTATACTCTGCTTGAGGGCTTCGGTTGCCTCGGGCTCGACGTGGATGGCGTGCACGTAGAGGTAGCTGCGGTCTTCGGCCACTTCGAGCGAGAGCGTACCGGGCGTGAGCGAGATCATGTTGGCCAGCAACGTGATCTCCAGGTCGGTGCGGGCATCGAGGGGCAACGCAATCACGCCGGGCTTCATGTACAGGGGGGGCGTGATGACCTCGTAGGCCACGCGCAGGTTGGCCACCACCAGCTCTTTGAGAAAAAACAGCACCAGCGACACCAGGCGGGGCACCCGCTGGAAGTGTTTTTTATTATACAAAAAAGAAAGCAGCCACAGGGCCGCGTAGCAACCCGTCCAGACGCCCAGCGACACGGCCGCATTGCCCCGCATGTCCAGCCCGTATTCGAGCACCAAGTCGGCCAGGACGATGGACAAAACAAAGTGGAAGAGGATGGACTTCATGGTCGGGTGGATTTTTGAGCCGTGAGCGGAGCATCGGCCGGGTTGGTAGTGATCGCTGTTTTTTCCCCCAGCACAGCCTCGACGTAGTCGGCCGGGCGCAGCAATTGGTCGGCGGCACGCTGGGCCAGGGCCACTACCGGCCCCACGTAGAGGCTGACGGCCAGGATCAGTACCGTGAAAATGGCCACGGGCAGCACCAGCCACCGGGCCTGCGAGAGAAAGGCGCGTTGCGAACGCACCAGCGGCCGAATGCCCTCGGCTTCGCGCAGACTTTGTTTCCAGAACACCTCGTTCCAGGTTTTGGTCACGTAGAAAAATGTGAGCACGCTCACGCCCAGGGCCACGGCCACCAGCGCGTATTCTTCGGCGGCCAACGCGGCCTTGACCAGCATAAACTTACCCCAAAAACCCGACAGCGGCGGCACGCCACTCAGCGCAAAGCCCGACACCACAAAGGCCAGGGCCACCGCCGGAAAGTCGCGGTACACGCCCCCCATTTTGGGCAGTTGCAGCGAGCGGTTGAGCCGCCGCACCAGCCCCGTGATCAAAAACAGGTTGGTCTTGACCAGCACATTGTGAATAACAAAAAAGATGGCCCCGGCAATACCCAAAGGGGTGTAGATGGCCAGGCCCATCATGGTGTAGCCAATCTGGCTGACGATGCTGAACGAGAAAATCTTGCTCATGTCGTTTTGCGCCACGGCCCCCAGCACGCCGCTCACCATCGTCAGGATGGCAATCAGCCACAGGGCAGGTTGCAGCACGTCCATCTGCGCCGGGAAAACGAGGGTGAAAAAACGCAGCATCGTATAGACGCCCACCTTGGTGAGCAGCCCGCCGATCATGGCCGTGATGGCTGTGGGGGGCGTGTGGTACGAGGCCGGCAGCCAGAAGTAGAGCGGGAAAAGGGCCGCCTTCACCCCAAAACTGATAAAGAAGAATACGGCCGCTATGACCACCAGCCCCTGGTCGGGCACTTGGGGCAGGCGCACGGCCAGGTTGGCCATGTTGAGCGTTCCCGTAATGCCGTAGAGCACGCCGATACCCGCCAAAAATAGGGCCGAAGACAGAAAGTTGATCGTCACGTACTTGATCGAGCCTTCCATCTGTTCTTTGTCGCCGCCGATGGTCATCAGCACGAACGACGACACGAGCATCACCTCGAACCAGACGTAGAGGTTGAACACATCGCCCGTCAGGAAGGTACCGCACAGCCCAAAGACGAGGAACAGTAGCATCGGGTAGAACCCAAACCGCTTGCGCGTCACGTTGATGTCTTGCAGCGAATACACAAAAATGAGCAGGCCCAGCAGGGACGTCAGCCAAACCATGACGGCGCTGAAAATATCGGCCACGAGCGTGATGCCAAAAGGGGCAGGCCAGTTGCCCGCCTGCAGGGTCAGGATGCGCCCGGGCCAAACCACGGCCAGCAACCCCGTAGCCAGCCCCAGCGTGGTGAGTATGCCCACCAGAAAAACTACTTTCTGCGCCCGGGGCTGTTGCCAGAAGAAAAGGCTCACGACGGCCGTCAGCAGGGGCATCAGCAAGGGCCAGAGCAGTGCAGTGTCGGTCATCGGCTAGTGGTGGATGGTCTGACGCGGGGCGTCAATGAGGTCAATTTCGTCAGTGTTGTTGAGTTCGTCCAGGTCGCCGGTGCCCTTGGCGCGGTGCGTGCGCTTGAGCAACAAGATAACGAAGGCCTGTACGCCAAAGCCAATGACGATGGCCGTCAGGATCAGGGCTTGCGGCAGCGGATCGGCAAATGGTTCGGCGGGGGCCTCGGCACCGCCATTGACAAAGGCCGGCTCGCCCCGCACCAGGTCCGTGAGCGTAAACAAAAACAGGTTGTTGGCATTGGCCAACACCACCATGCCGAGCACGAGCTTGACGAAGCTGCGGTGCAGCATCAGGTACAGCCCGGCGGCGTAGAGCAGCCCCACTAGCGCGATGAAGAACAGTTGCATACTTTTTTTTCTTCAAGATTATTTCAGAGCCGCGAAACCGTCAGGGCAATCTTGAGCACGACGCCGATCACCAGTACGTACACCCCAATATCAAACAGAATGGGCGTGCCGGGCTTGCCAAATATGGGTAAGTACACGTCGCCCCACAGGGCTGTCATGAATGGCTGACCCGTGAGCATAGGCAGCAGGGCGCTCAGCGTAGCCAGTGCCAACCCAACGGCAATCAGCCGCGGCGGGTTGATGCGGTACTGCTGCGCAGTGGTCTCTGGCCCAAACACCATGGCGTGAAACACGAAGATCAGCGAGGCGATCAATCCCCCAATGAAGCCCCCGCCCGGCTCGTTGTGCCCACGAAAAAGCAAGAACAGCGAGAACAGCACGAACAGCGGAATGAGCAACCGGATGGCCGTAGCCGAAATAAGCGTTTTCATAGCAGAACCAACGGGTTTAATCGTTACTCTTTCTGTCTTGCATGGGGCGCAGCCGCACCAGCGACAAAATCCCCAGCGCGGCAATGGCCAACACGGTAATTTCGCCCAGTGTGTCGAGGGCGCGGAAATCTACCAGAATCACATTGACAATGTTGGCTCCTTTGCCCAAGGGCTTGCTGCTCTCGGCATAATAGTCTTTTAGCTCCGAGTGGAGGGCGTAGCCATTAATGAGCAGCAGTATGCCCGCCATGCATCCCCCAAACAACACCGATACCAACATGTATTTAAACTTCAGGTACCGCCGCGAGAAGTTGCTGAAGTTGGGTAGGCGGTGCAGCACCAGCACAAACAGCAGCAGCGTCAGGGTCTCGATCAGAAACTGGGTCATGGCCACGTCGGGCGCGCCAAAGAACAGGAAGAACACGGCCAGTCCGTAGCCCACAATGCCCAAAGATGCCAGGGCCGTCAGCCGCGAAGCGGCCAGCAGCACCATCACCAGCCCCGCCAGGATATTGACGACGATGAGCACTTCGTGGAGTCGGGCGTCGGGCGGCGTTAGGGCGGCCACGAGCAAGTCTTGCGAAAAGGGCCGCACGTACACGGCGTAGGCCATCACCCCCAGAAACGTCGCCACGATGGTGGTAAGGTAGTTGCGCAAATAACCGTTCTGCACGCGGCGCGTGACGGCCACGGCCAGCACCGAGACGCCTTCGAGCAGGCGCAGGTACGCTTTTTCGGGGCCGTAGGCCCCGAGCCGATTGTGCTGCGCCGACCACTCGCGCTGGGCAGCCAAGTAGGCCGACAGCACGCCCCCCATGGCCAGGGTGACCAGGCTCCAGCCCAGCACGGGCGTCAGGCCGTGCCAGAGCGACAAATCCAGCCCGGCGGCGGTGCGATACAGGTCCTGATAGGTGCGCTCCAGCAAGGGCTGCGCCCACGCCTGGCCCAGCACCCCCAGCAGCAGCCCGCCTACGGCCAGCACCAGCGGCCCGGTCAGCAGTGGCCACGGCGCCTCGTGCGCTGCCAGGGCGGCAGGCGAGCTTGTGCCAAAAAACACGCCGTACGAAAGCTGCACGGCCAGGGCCACGTAGAGGGCGCTGGTCAGAAACACGGCCGCAAAGATGGCCCAGCCCACTGGCCCCAGGTGCAGCAGGGCCTCGTACACCAGTTCTTTGCCGATGAAGCCCAGCAGCAACGGAAAGCCGGCCATCGAAAGGCAAGCCAGCACGGCCGCCGCCGCCGTGGCGGGCATCTGTCGTCGCAGCCCGGCCAGTTTGTCCACATTTTTGGTGCCTGCCTCGTGGTCCACGTTGCCTGCCACCATAAAAAGGGCCGCTTTGTAGAAGGCGTGGGCTAGCAAAAACACCAGCGCTCCGCGCAAGGCCGCTTCGTTGTCCACTCCCAGCAGCAACACCAGCAATCCCAAAGCACTGACCGTCACGTAGGCCAGCATCTTTTTCATGTCGGCGTGCTGAATGGCGATGATCGCCCCGGTGAGCATCGTGAGCGTGCCCACCGGCACGAGCAGGTACTGCCACGCCGCCGTGCCGCCCAGCGCGGGCTGCAACCGCGCCAGCAAGAACACCCCCGCCTTGACCATCGTGGCCGAGTGCAGGTAGGCACTCACGGGCGTAGGCGCGGCCATGGCGTTGGGCAGCCAGAAGTGAAAGGGAAACTGCGCCGACTTGGTGAAGCACCCCAGGGCCACCAGCCCCAGGGCGGCGGCGTAGTGCGGATGACGGCGGATGGCCTCGCCTTGCGCCAACACGTCGGCGTAGGCATAGCTGCCGCTCATTTGCCCCAGCAATACCACGCCCGCCAGCAGCGCCAGCCCGCCCGACACGGTCACCAGCAGGGCTTGCAGGGCCGCAGCCCGCGAGGCCCGGTCGGCGTGGTTGAACCCGATCAGCAAGTAAGACGACAGGCTGGTCATTTCCCAAAACACGAACGTCAGCACCAGGTGCCCCGACAGCACCAGGCCGAGCATGGCCGTCATGAACAGCAGCAAATAGAGGTAGAAGCGACCGAGTTGGGCGTGGCCCCGCAGGTAGTCGCCGGCATAGAGGACGATCAGCACACCAAAACCACTGATGAGCAACGCGAAGAAAAGGCTGTAGCCGTCGAGGTAGAACGTCAGGCTGACGTCGAGGGTAGGTACCCACGGATAGTCGAAAATCTGGGGTTCGGCACGGGCCAGCAGGGGCTGCACCCACGTGGCCAAGTAAACAAACATTCCCAGCGGCACCAAGGCCAACCATTTGCCCGTTGCGGCTCCGGCCACCCGGTGCAGCAGCGGCGCAGCCAGGGCGGCGAGCAATCCGAAGATGATGAGTAGTAGCATACGACTCCGTAGCTATCGAAAATGGTACAAAATGGTTGCTCGGCAATCGGCCGAGGCAGGCCAAACGCATCCGCCACCCTTGACTTAGGGGGCTAAAGGGCCGCGTCGCGTCGCAGCATTGGCCTGACCTTCAGTAGCTTGTGTAGCGCGACAGCCTTTGCCTACCTTCTTGACTGACTCCATGTAAGAAATCAATTATACTTTTTTAGCAAAATATTTTACTTTTTTTTTCAGGAAAAGCCTAATTTTAGCCAATCTTCAGGGTACCGAGCCTACTTCTACACGAGCACCGACTGTTCGGACTGACGGTGTGGCCAATGGTTTTGGCCCGCAAAGTACTTATACAATTTCTGGACATGGGGATTTTGCTCGATTTTTTTGAGAAACTGTTTTCAACCCGCGACTACCCGCCGCGCTGGCAGTGCGGCAACTGGACGGACTTCGAGGGCTGGCTCTACATCAGCTCGAACGTGCCTATCTGGGCGGCCTATTTTGCCATTCCACTGCTGATCTTCTACTTTGTGCGGCAGCGACGCGAGCTACCTTTTCGCAATGTTTTTTTGCTTTTTATTGTCTTCATCCTGAGCTGCGGCTTTACGCACCTGCTCGACGCCCTCATCTTTTGGGTACCCGTCTACCGCTTGAGTGGGCTGGCTTTGCTCGGCACGGCGGCCGTGTCGTGGGCTACCGTAGTGGGCTTGGGTCGGGCCATTCCCCGGGGGATGGATACCGCAGCCCCGCCGAGCTAGAACGCATCATCCGCGAACAGACGGCTGCCCTGGAACAAACCAACGCGCAGCTACGCCTCCGCGAGGCGCAGTTTCGCGCTTTGGTCGAGCATCACCCCGACGTGATCTGCCAGGTGACGCCCGAACTGAGAATCGAGTTTATCAACCAGGCCGTTCAGACGTTTGCGGCGGCCAGTCCCGACCAGTACGTCGGCAAATACTACAGTGATCTGAAACTCCCGGCCCAGGTGCTGGATCGCTACGCCGACTACGTCCGGCAGGCCCTCGCCACGCAGGTGCCTCATCACTTCGAATGGCAAATGCCCGAACCTGAGCGGTCTTTTGCCGTCACGCTGGTACCTTTTCAGCAAGCTGCGCAACCCCGCATAATGGCCATTACGCGCGACGTATCCGTTCAGCAGCGGACGCTCGCACAATTGCGGGAAACCATAGCGCATTTGCAGACCCTTTCGGGCCAATTAGCCGATCAAAACAAGCAATTAGAAAACTTTGCCAATATTATTTCGCACAACTTGCGTTCTCCCGTGGGCAACCTGAATGCTTTGATTACTCTTTACGCGCAGGAAGAAACGCCCGCAGGGCAAGCCTTTATCATTGAAAAGTTTCAGGAGGTGGCCAAAGTGCTGCACCAAACCGTTACGGACCTGAGCGAGGTGATCCGCATTCGTCGCGATATCAGCAAGCGACGGGTCAATCTGGACCTTGCCACCGAACTAGAGCGGGTGATCACTGCTTTGCAGGGCGACATTATGCGTACGGGGGCCAAGGTGACCTACGACTTCGGGTTGCTCGATTCGGTGCACTATCCCCGGGCTTATCTGGAAAGTATCTTGCTCAATTTGCTTACGAACGCCCTCAAATACCGCGACCCTGGTCGCCAACCCCAAATCCATTTCTGGACAGACCGTCAGGGCGATACCCTGCGGCTGCATTGCCGCGACAATGGCCTTGGGATTGACCTCAAACGCCACGGGCACAAACTCTTTGGGCTCTACAAGACCTTCCACCGCAACGAAGATGCGCGTGGCGTCGGACTTTTTTTGACTAAAAATCAAGTAGAAAGCCTCGGTGGGCGTATCTTCGTGCGCAGCGAGCCGGGAGTAGGTTCTACTTTCACCATTAACTTAAATACTTCAAGCATCCATGACGAAAATTAACACCCTGTGCGTGATTGATGACGACGACGTGAGCCAGTTTATGGTGCGCAAGGCCGTAGAACACTCGCAGCGCGTTGCGCACCTGATGTTTTTTCATAATGGGGAAGAAGCTTTGCATGCCATCCGCGACCGGCAGCAACAACCTGATCAGTTGCCAGACCTGATTTTTCTCGACATCAACATGCCCGTGATGGACGGGTGGGAGTTTCTCGAGGAATTTGGTCAGTTTAGGGCCGCCATTGGCAAGCGCATCATCATCTATATGATCAGTTCGTCGGTGGACGAGCGCGACGTCAACCGGGCTCGTCACCTGAGCAACGTGTCGGGCTACATCGTCAAGCCCATCACCCGCGACAAGTTTGCGGACATTCTCGACGAGCTGGAGCATACCGGAAGCGGTAGCTTTCATTTTCTAGACTAATTCCCCGACGCCCACGACACCGTGGCGCGCTTTTCCCGGCGCACTTCTTCCAATCCCTGCGCCTGAATAAACCCGCGCGCCAGCGCGTGGCGGGCCGCCTGCTCGCTGTCGGGCATCAGGCGCATCTCGATGCCTATTGCGCGCACTTCCGCTATCAACCGCCGGATGCGCGGTTTTCGCCGCCGCTTGCCCACGTCGCGGATGTAGATGGCCAGCACCCGGTCGGGAAATTCGCGCGTCAGTTGGGTATAAAGTTCGGCATCGCGCTGGCCACTGTCGCCGATCAAGACGAAGGGCAGCGCGTCGAAAGTGTGCAGAATGCGGCGCATCTTGTCGAGCTTGTGCGTGTGTTGGCCCCCGCCCGCCCGCCACAAGTCGCGCAGGCCCCGCTTGCGGTCTTGCAACAGAAAAGGGCCTTTGGGCAGCCCCCAATGGTCGCAAAAGTCCACCAGCAAGTCGTAGAGGTTCCACTCGCTGCTCGACACGTAGAAGATCGGGTTCTGGCAGCGCCCCTCGGGCCCCCGGTGCAAAGCCCGGTAGAAGGCCGCCACGCCCGCAAACGGCAGGCGCGTAAAGGCATTTTTGAACAGCAACAGGCGGATTTTGCGCAGCGCGTCGGTGGCGTGCGAGATCAGGATGGTGTCGTCCACGTCGGAGATCACCCCAAAATGGCACAAATTGGAGGGCGTCAGCACCTCGCCCGTAGCTTCGATGTCGGGCTGGGCCGCCACCACGTCGTGGAGCAACACGCAGCGCAGAGACTGCCAGGTCACCTGCTCGTCGGGTTCGGCCCGAAAATGGGCTTCGAAATAGCCCTCTTCGTCGGTTTCGGTTTCCAATACCTGATGGCCATAGTGCAGGCGTACGCCCATGCCGGGGAGGTAGTCGCTGGCGTAACGCTTGAGCATCGCCAGGGCATTTTGCCAGCGCGTATGCTGAGGTTGGGGGCGGACCAAGCCGGCCGATTCGATCACGTGCCCCTGCACGCAGAAATTCTCCTGATAAGCAAAACTGCGGTACACCACTATTTGGGGCACGTCGAGCCAGCCCAGCCGCTGCTTGGTGGCCAGCTTGAGCCGCCGCAAGGGGCTTTTGACTCGCCGGGCCAGCCACACCACGGGGCGGCGGCCGCGGCGCAATATTTTTCGGGAAGCGGTGGGCAAAGCAAATCGTATGGTTTGTCTCCGATTACGAAGGCACACGCCAGGCGGTTTGTCTGTTTGCGGATTGATCCGTCGCCCGGCGTTGCGTAATTTGTCGGAAAAACGGCCTATGTACCGCACTTTGCTGGTGGACGACGAACCCTTGGCCCGGCGGCGCTTGCGCCGGCTGCTGGCGCCCTACGCTGCCACCTTCGACATCGTAGGCGAAGCGCACGACGGACAGGCGGCCATCGAGCAGGCCGAAACCCTGCGCCCCGCGTTGCTGTTCCTCGACATTCAGATGCCCGGCCGCAATGGCTTCGAGGTGCTGGCGGCCCTCTCCTATCGGCCCGTAGTGATCTTCACGACGGCCCACGACGCCCACGCCCTCCAGGCTTTCGCCACCTACGCCGTGGACTACCTGCTCAAGCCCATCGAACCCGACCGCCTGGCCCAGACGGTCGAAAAGCTCACGCGCTTTGGGGCCGATCCCTTTGCGCAGCGCGTCTCGGAATTGCTGGCCCGGGTGGCGCCCCCTCCGGTTCCACCTCTGACGGCCCTGCCCGTGCGCCGGGGCGACCGCATCCGGCTGGTCAACCTCGACGAGATCAGCCACCTGCTGGCCGACGACAAATACGTGACGCTGTGCACCGCCGACGGGCAACGCCACCTGCTCGACCAGAGCCTCACCAGCCTCGAAGCCCGCTTGCCCCCTGCCTTTATCCGCATCAGCCGCTCGGCCATTGTGCACCGCACCTACATCGGCGAGCTCGAAAAACACTTTAACGGCCGCTACGTCCTGCACCTGCGCGACCAGCCGCGCACGGCCCTTACGTCGGGCAGCACCTACGCCGATCGGCTGCGGCCACTGCTGTCGCTCTGAAGCTCCGGCAGTCCGCACGGCAGCCCGCTGGTCATTTCTAGCGAATAGTTTTTCTTTCGAAATACTTTATTTGGATGCTCATTCTCCGCTAACCTTTTCCGCCTATGATCACCAGAACGTTCACCTTGCTTTTGTGCATAACACTAGCGACATTTTCGTACGGGCAGCAAATGTCGCAGCCCGGCTTGGCCAAAGACGCGGGCGCAGACCTGATTGACCGCGCCCTATTTTTTGGAGATCCGGAAATTTCGGGCGGACAGATCTCGCCCGACGGGCAGATGATCAGTTTTTTGAAGGTCTATCGCGGCAAGCGCAACATCTGGGTTAAAAAATTCGACGAACCCTTCGCCCAGGCCCGCCCCCTGACGGCCGATACCCTGCGCCCCATCAGCGGCTATTTCTGGACCGACGACAGCCGCTTCGTGCTTTTTGTGCAAGACAAAGGCGGCGACGAGAACTACCACGTCTATGCCGTCAATCCGCGCGAGGCTGCCCAAAAGGCCACGGGCGTGCCGCCCGCCCGCAACCTGACCAACCGCGACGGCGTCCGGGCTTTGATCTACCACGTCTCGGAAAAAAATCCCGACCTGATGTGGGTGGGCCTCAACGACCGCGACGCCTCCTGGCACGACCTCTACCGCCTCCGGATTTCGACGGGCGAGCTGACGCTCATCAAGGAAAACCGCGAGCGCCTGACGGGCTTTGAGTTCGACTGGGACGACAAACTGCGCCTGGCCACCCGCTCGGCCCCCAACGGCAGCACCGAGATTTTGCGCGTGGACGGCGACGAGACCACCAAAATCTACGAATGTACCCTGTTCGAGACCTGCTACCCGCGCGCCTTCGACAAGCGCAACGCGCGCGTCTATCTGATTTCCAACAAAGGCGACGACCAAGACCTGACCCAGCTCTATTTGCTCGATCCCCAGACGGGTCGGACAGAACTCGTCGAAGGCGACCCCAAGAAAAAGGTGGACCTGGGCGGCGTTTCGATTTCGAGCAAAACGCGCGAAATTCGCTACACGACCTACACCGACGAGAAAACCCGCCGCTACTTCCGCGACAAAGGATTTGAAAAAGAATTTCGGCGCCTCGAGCAGCAATTTCCCGACAAGGAGCTCTCGCTCGTATCGGGCACCAAAGACGAGCAGAAGTGGCTGGTGTCCGTCTCGAACGACGACGACCCGGGCACGGTCTATTTCTACGACTTCAAGGCGCGCCAGCCCATCGAGCAGTACACCCCGCGCCCGGCCCTGAAAAAAGAAAAGCTGGCCAAGATGAAGCCCATCACCTACCCTTCGTCGGACGGGCTGGAGATTCCGGCCTATTTGGTGCTGCCCGCAAGCGGGGCGCGCGAGCAGCTACCCCTCATCGTGATGCCCCACGGTGGCCCGTGGGCCCGCGACTACTTTGGCTTCAACGGCTACGCCCAGTTTCTGGCTAACCGGGGCTACGCCGTGCTGCTGCCCAACTTCCGCGGCTCGACGGGCTACGGCAAGGCGTTTCTCAATGCGGGCAACAAGCAGTGGGGCGACCTGATGCAGGACGACATCACCTGGGGCGTCAAGCACCTGGTCAAAGAAGGCATTGCTGATCCGCAGCGGGTGGGCATCATGGGTGGCTCGTACGGCGGCTACGCCACGCTGGCCGGGCTGGCCTTCACGCCTGACGTGTACGCGGCCGGCGTGTCCATCGTGGGGCCCTCCAACCTGATCACGCTGCTCAACTCCATTCCACCCTACTGGGAAGCGGGGCGCAAGACTTTCACCGAGCGGATGGGCGACCCCGACACGCCCGAAGGCAAAGCCCAACTCGAACGCCAGTCACCCCTCAACGCCGCCGACAAGATCAAGGCGCCGCTGCTGGTGGTGCAAGGCGCCAACGATCCGCGCGTCAAGCAGGCCGAGTCGGAGCAAATAGTGGTGGCCATGCGCGATCTCAACCGCAACGTAGCCTACATCAACGCGCCCGACGAGGGCCACGGCTTCGCCGATCCGGTCAACAACATGGCCATGCTGGCCTACGCCGAGCAGTTTCTGGCCCAGCACCTGCAAGGGCAGTACCAGGCCAGTATGCCTGCCGAGGTAGAAGCCCGGATGCTCAAAATCCTGGTGGATGTGGACAAGGTTGAACTGTCGGCGGCCCCCGCCGAACCCGTCCGCAAACTGCCCGCACCCACCGGCGACCTGAAGGCCGGAAAAACGCCCTACCAGGTCACGGTCAAGGTGAGCGGCCAGCAAATGAAGATGAAGATGCAACGCGAAGTCAGGGCCGACGGCCAGCAGTGGGTGGTCACTGACCAAACCGAGTCGGCCATGGGCCAGGCCACCGACGTCGGGGTCTGGACCAAGGGGCAGTTGCAGCCCCTCAGCCGAGAGATGACGCAAGGCCCCACGCAAATGCGCGTGCAGTACGACGCCAGCCGCCTCCACGGACAGATGCAGATGGGCGGACAGGCACGCCCCTTCGACGTAGCCAAAACGGGCGACGTGCTCAGCGACGGCCCGGGGGTGGACATGGTCATTGCCCGGATGCCCCTCAGCCCCGACTTCGATACCCACGTGCAGGTATTTGACCTGCTCTCGCAACAAATTCAGACCCGCCGCTTGCGCGTAACGGGCACCGAAGAAGTATCCGTGCCGGCGGGAAAGTTCAACGCCTATCGCGTGCAGTTCGATGCCACCGACGGCGGCACCAAGACTACACTCTGGATTGACACCCAAGACCGCCGGACGGTCAAGATGGAGTCCACCCTGCCCCAGATGGGCGGCGCCGTGATGACCTCGGAACTAGAAAAATAGGCTCGCCGCCCTGCGCAAAGCCGAAGCCCCGCACCCAAATCGCCTGGCTTCGGCTTTTTGGCGCCCGGACGGGATCAGAACGGCTGCCCGTGCGTGCCTTTGATCACCCGACGCAGCAGGCCCGGCGTACGGTCGAGCAGCCCAAGGGCCAGGTCAGTGGCCCGCTCGCTGACCAGCAGCCGTTGCAGCCACGCCGACAGCCGGATGCGCTGCCGAAACTGGGCGTTCCACTGCCGGGTGTAGGCGGCTTCGAGGTCGGCGCGGCCAACGCGGCCGCGCACCAGGCCTTCGATGCCGGGGGCCAGCAACGCACTGGCCCGCATGGCCATGCTCATGCCATTGCCACTGAGAGGGGCCACAAAGCCTGCCGCGTCGCCCAGCCGCAGTACGTGGTCGGCCACGGGGGCGCGGGGCCCAATCTGCACCTGCGACACGGTCACGGGCGCGTCGAACAAAAACTCGGAGTCCCGAAAATAGCCCTTCAGAAAAGGGTTGCGCATCAGCACTTCAGTTTCGAGCGCCTCGATGCTGCCCGCGCGGCGCAGGCTGGCCGCATCGGTCAGGTAACAACAGCACACCTTGCCATCTTCTATTTGCGAGAGGCCGCAGTAGCCCCCCCGGAAGTTGTGCAGTTCGATGACGTCGGCGGGCAATTCGTTGCGCAGGTGGTACTTGACGCCCACGTAGTTGCGGGCGGGCAGGTCGGCCCGGGGGTTGCGGGTTCGGTCGAAGGCCGCCCGCTTGCCAAAAGCTCCGGCCACCACGCGGGCTCGTACGGTTTGCCCGGGCATGGTCAGGGTGAACGTATCGGCTTCGTAGGTCACCTCCGTGACGGTGCAGCGCTCGTGGAGTGCGCCGCCCAACGCCCGAAAGCGCTGCGCCAGCAGGTGGTCGAGCGTGTAGCGGCTGATGCCGAAGGCACCCAGCGTAAGGGGCTGCGCAAGCACCCGCCCCCGTGGCGACGACACCCGCAACCGCCGGATGCGGGGCAGGTGCAAGTCGGCCAGTGGCAAGCCCAGCCGTAGCAGAAAGTCCCAGGACTCAAGCGAGATGTATTCGCCGCAGACGCGGTGAAAAGGATAGGTTTTCTTTTCGAAGATGGCCGTCGCCACGCCCGCTTGCTGAAGCTGCACGCCCAAGGTCAGCCCGGCCAGCCCACCGCCGACGATGGCCACTTCGTAGTCCGTGTTCATGTGGATGCCTACGCAAAGGCAGGCTGCTCAGATGCGTACCGTTTCGGCGCGGCCCAGAAAGCGGGGCTGGGCGTGCAGTACGTGTACGTCGAGCACGGCCTTGCAGCGGGCCAGCCATTCACGCACTTTTTGGCGGGGGGCTTTTTTGGGAGGCGAGTCGGCCGCGAAGGCAATGGCCTGCAAGCCGTGGTTGCGGGCCAGGTAGAGTGCCCGGGCGGCGTGGTCGCGCTGCGTGATGATCGTCGCGCGGTTTTGCCCGAAGATTTCCTTGCAACGCACCACCGAGTCGAGGGTGCGCAGCCCGGCGTAGTCGAGCGTGATGGCCGAGGTGGGCACGCCCAACGTCACCAAGGCCCGGCGCATATCGGCTGGCTCGTTGTAATAGACAGTGCGGTTGTCGCCGCTCAGGATCAGGTGCTTGACCTTGCCTTGGTGATAGAGCGCAGCGGCAGCTCGTATGCGTTGCTTGAAGTAAGGATTCTCGTGGCCGTTGCGCAGCTTGCGACTCGTGCCCAGCACCAGTCCAACCTCGTTCTCCGGAACATAATAGACCGACGCGTAGGTCTGCGTACGGGCTGTCAGGGCAATCCAGGTATTGCTCACAAGGCAAAACATGCCAATGGCTGCCCCCAGCAAAACCAGCCCGTAGGCCAGGCGTCGGCCACCACGCAAGAAAGCGTAGGTCAGTTGATGAGAAACAGCAAAAGGATTACCCGACATAGGAATTAACGGTGTGCTTTCATGTATAAAAAACCGTAAATATGAAACGCATGGGCGTCGGGCCGTGAGGTTGCGGCCACGCAAGGTAGCCATTGGCTGGGCAAGGGCAAAAGATTTGCTGTCTTGCAGCAAAATTTTTTCATGTAATTTTTACGTAGAAAATATCCTACCAGGCCGTCGGTTCGCTCATTCGTCGGGAGGCGGGCGACGGGGCAAAGAGCCACCCCGGCGCGACCGCACCTGCCGGAGCACCTCCTTCGAAAAGGCCCGTTCGGCAGCATGGAGCTGGCGCACCTGCCGCGCCGTGAGCACCTCCAGAAAACGCTCGGTGTATGCACGGCTGAGGGCTACTTCTTGCGTGCGCAATTCGTGCCAGCGCTGCAATTGTCTTTCGGCCTCCGCTTCGGTTAGCTCGTCGGTCACCGGGCGGTCGAGCGTACGCAGTTGCCGCAAAATAGCGCGGCGCTGGCTGGCAAACGCGTCGTAGAGCGGCCAAAACTGCTGCGCTTGTGCGGGCGAGAGTTCCAACTGCTCAGTCAGGTAGGCGATGCGGGCCTGCGCAAGCTGCGCGCGGGCTTCTTTGCCGGGGGTCGCTGGCTGGGCCAGGGCTAGGTGCGCCCAGCTCCACAGCCACATGCACCCCAGACAACTACAGCGTATCCAGTTCATGCGCTCCAGACCAAGTATCAGAGAATGGGTAAAGCATTATGACCCCTTCGGCCGCTGCTGGCTGTTCGTCTGGCCAGTAGAACCACTCGGCGTCGGAAAAGGGGGCTTCTTCCAGCAAAAATTGCGTCAGGACTTCGGTATCTATCGCGGCCAGTTGGTGCTGAGCCGATACGGCAGCCGAGGGCGACAGGTGTGCCCACCAGGCAATGCCTACCCACAACGCCACGGCGGCGGCCGCCCCGCTCAGCCATCGCGCCAGGCGCACTGTCCGGTTCACCCGAGCCAAAAACGCCCGCCGCGCCAGCACCCGATCGGGCAACTGCTCGAAATAGCCCGCGGGAACGGGAAAATGCGCATTCACACGGCGCACTTGCGAACGGGGAGGCAAACCAGGTGACATGTGTAGATAATTTCAGATGCGTCAAGTTACCTATTCTATTTAGACGCGCTAAATCGCGTCGCTACGTCGTCGGTTCTAAGAGAGTAGGCGGGTGCCAAGGTTTAATCGCGCCGCAGGTCGGCTTCGATTTTCCGGACGGCGTGGTGATACGAGGCCTTGAGGGCCCCCACCGAGGTGCCCAGCACCGCCGAGATCGTCTGGTAGGGCAGCTCGTCGTAGTAGCGCAGGTGAAACACCAGCCGCTGCTTGTCGGGCAACTGGCGCAGGGCGCGCTGCAGGCGTGCTTCGATGGCCTCGCCATCGAGCGCGGTCTGCCCTACTTCCGGTGCCGGGTCTAGGGACTGATGAAGGGCGTGGCGTCGCTGCTGCTGACGCCGAAAGGCCAGGCACTCGCGGGTGGCGATGCGGTAGATCCAGGTGAAAAGCTGCGCCTCGCCCCGAAAACCGTCGAGGTGCTGCCAGACCTTGAGAAAAATGTTCTGCGTCAGGTCATCGGCGTCGGCGTGGTCTTCGACCAGGGGCCGGACCAGCCAGTACACCCGCTGCTGGTAGCGCTGCATGAGCGTCCGGAAAACCGCTTCGCGCTGGTCGGGCACCCGCCAGCGGGCCAACAGTTCTGCATCGCTCGGCTCGGGTAGGCTCACGTCGGGTAGAGGTCAGGTGGGGCGCAAGGTTTAACGAAGCACCCGAAAACCTTGCCGACGGCGCATTTTGCGGCGCACATCGTGCGTGCGTCTCTTTTTCGTACCTTTATGGCCCCATCTGACCCTTAAAACCGGAGTTTCTATGCGCACTTTTCGTATTGTGTTTGCCGTCGTCGTAGTGCTGGCGGTAGCTTTTTTGGCCTTTGTGGTTTTTGGCAACTACAGCACGGGCAGCCGGGCCGGCACGGTGGCCAAGTTCAGCAAAAAAGGCATCGCCATCAAAACCCTGGAGGGACAGCTCAACGTGGGTGCTTTTACGAACGGCGAAAGTGGCTACGCCCCCGAGATATGGAACTTTACGGTGCGCAGCGGCGAAAAAGAGGTGATCGCCCGCCTGGAGCAGGCCCTGCTCGAAGGCAATCGCGTCAAACTTCATTACCGCGAGAAGTTCGTCAAATTTCCTTTTCTGGGCGACACGCCCTACTTCGTGTACGAGGTAGAATCGCTGCCCAACGCACAGCGGTGAGGTGCCCTAAGGGCATTGCACCGACATTGGTGGGTTGTCCCAAAAAAACCCTTGCTAATTCGGGAACAGGCTCCTATTTCCTGAATGCTTCCGGCGCGTAGCTTCCTAGGGCGTCTTCTTGCCGCGCGGCGAGGTGCCGTTGGGGCTGTTGCGCTGTTCTTGCTGGGCGGCCTTCATGGCTTCTTCAATGCGCGTCTGAAACTTCGACTTCTTTTTGGTCTTATTCTTCTCCCGGTTCTGGACGAGGCGTGCCCTGATTTTTTCTTCGTCCACAAAGCGGCGGATGATCAGTTGCTGGCTCACCGTAACGATGTTCGAGACGAAGTAGTAGAAGCTCAGCCCCGCCGGGTAGGAGTTGAGCACAAACAAGAAGATGACGGGCATCAGGTACGTGATGGCTTTCATGGGCCCCTGCACGGTGGTCGTCATCTGGTTGTTGTAGTAGGTATAGGCCAGTTGCGAGAGGGTCATCAACAACGTGAAGAGGCTCACGTGCGCGCCGTAGCCGGGAATGCGGAAAGGCAGGTTGAAAATTGAGTCGTAGGTCGAAAGGTCGTCGGCCCAGAGGAAGCCTTGCTGCCGCAGCTCTACCGAGTTGGGGAAAAAGTAGAACATGGCCAGCAAAATGGGCATTTGCAGCACCAGCGGCACGCAGCCGCTGAGCGGATTGACCCCCACCTGTTGGTAGAGTTTCATCTGCTCTTGTTGCTGCTTCTGCATATCGTCGGGGTGCTGCTCGCGGATGGTATCCAACTCGGGCTTGAGCACCCGCATCTTGGCCATCGAAATGTAGGAGCGGTACGACAGCGGAAAGAGCAACAGCTTGATGATGACCACCAGTAAGATGATGATGAGGCCGTAGTTGCCGATAAAGTTTTCCAGAAACTGGAACACGGGGATGATCACCAGCTTGTTGACCCAGCCAAACAAGGCCCAGCCCAGATAGACGTTGCGGCTGAAGCCGTCGGCCACGCGGTTGAGCAGGTTGTACTGGTTAGGGCCAAAGTAGAACTTGTAGTCCCCCCCCGTTTCGCCCTGCAAGTCGGCCAGGGGCAGGGCCACGGTGGCCCGAAATTCTTTGACCGTCTGCGTATCGGCCAGGTTGACGGTGCTGCGCAGGCTGGCCGCCGCAAAGGGCTGTTGCTCGGCCACCAGACCCGCCGTAAAAAACTTTTGCTTGAAGGCCACCCAATTGATGGCCGCGCTGACCTCGGCCGTCTCGGTCTCTTCCGACGTGGGCGACAGTTCCTCGAAGCCATCGGCCGTTTCGTACCAGTTGATGCTGGTCAGGTTGCGGCTCTGGGTGATGTCCTTTTCGAGGTGGCGCAGGCGTTCTTCCCAAAACAACTCGGCTTTTTCGCCTTGCAAAGTGCTCTGCAGCCCACGCAAGCGCAGGTTATAGCCCAACTCAAAACCCTGATCGGCCAGGGTGTAGGTGTGCTCGACGGCCTGCCCGTTGCCCAGCGCCAGCCGGAACGTAACGCGCTGGGTGTCGCCGGCAGCCACCGTCAGCGTGGCGGGCGCATCGGTATCGTAAAAAAGTTGGGCCAGGTCGAGGGTGCCCTGTCCGGTACTGACCCGCAGGGCAAAATTGTTGGTGGTTTCGTCGAAGAGCACCAGCGGCTCCTGGCGGTAGGTGCGGTAATCTTTCAGCTCGACAGCCTGCACCATGCCGCCCTGGTTGCTGAAAGTCACCTTAATGTCTTTGTTTTCGAGCACCACCGTACGGGCCTCGCCTTCGGCGGCTTGGGCAAAAGCGCCCATGCGGGCCTGGCGTTGCTGCCGTGCCACCGAGTCGGGCACGGCTTCGGCCCGCTCGGGTGTGGCGGGGTCGGGCGCGGCGCCCAATTGTTCGGCTACTTCCTGGTGCTGGGGCGGCGCCGTGGGCACCTGCGGCGCAAACACGGTGAAGTAGGTGAGCAGCAGCGCAAAAATGAGCAACAAGCCGATAAGCTGATTCCGATCCATAGGCAACGTGGGAGACACTCGTGGGTGCCAGAAGA
>DAIMZG010000003.1:0-32358 GCA_036734065.1 Catalimonadaceae bacterium | reverse complement strand
TAAAAAGCAGGCCACCCAGGGCGAGCCACGCGCAATGGCGGGCCATTTTGGTAATAGTAATCATGTGTGATGATGGGGTTAAAATGAAAAATGAAATTGCAAAATCAGGTCGCGACCTGTGTCGTCGGCGAAGTAGCGCAGGCGGTTGAGGTATTCGCGGTAAGCTTGGTTAAAGAGGTTTTCGGCCGAGAGGTTGAGGCGGCAGTGGTAGCGGCCCATCGGCCAGGCGGCGCCCACCCGCGCGAAGGCCAGGGCATACGCGGCGGGCGGCGGTGCAAAGTCGCCCGGCTCGCCGGGGCTGCGCCGCTGTTGATCTACGTAGTGCGCCCCTGCCGTGGCGTAGAGCTGGCGCAGGCGACCCCAGCGGGGCAATTGGTACGTCAGGTCGGCCGTGTAGCGATCGGCGGGCATCCAGATCAAGAAGTCGTCGCGACGCAGGTCGCGTCCCCGCACCCAGGCGGCTTGCCCGCTGGCCATCAGGCGTTCGGTGAGGGCGTAGCGCGTCTGCAAGTCGGCCCCCAGCAGCCGGGCGTCGGTCTGGCGGTACCGAAAGGTCGGAAAAGCGCCCCGGATGGTTTGGCGCAGTTCGCCCTGCGGTTCGAGGTTGATGTAGTTTTGGAAGTAATGCACGTAGCCGGTGGCTTCCAGGTGCCAGCGTCCCGTTTCGTAAGTCAGGGTCTGGAGCATCTGGTAGCCCACTTCGTTGCCGAAGGTGGTGTCCGTACGCACCGAAAACGGCGTGCCGAGGGCGCTGTACGTATTGACGCCTTCTTCGATGGCGGCCGCCCCGTGGTGCAGCCCCTGGCTGAAGGTCTCGTTGATCATCGGTAAGCGGGCTGTGCGGTTCACCTGCGCGTGCCACCGGACCGACGCCGACAACTGATAGCTAGCCCCCACGCTGCCCGACAAGCCCTGGGTGCGGTATTGTGGACGCAGCAGCGAATCTTCCCGAAAGGAACCGCGCCGGTTCGTAAACACGAGCACTTCTTGCAGGCGTTGGTCGTAGCGCAGTCCGCCCGTCAGCGTCCAGCGGTTACGGGTGTACTGCTGGCTCCAGAAAGCCCCGACTTGCTGGGTGCGGTGGTCGGGTACCAGCGGTCGGATGCCCGTTTCGGCTGTGCGGTTGCGGTTGCGTTGCAGGCTGGCCGTAGTGCCGAAAGTATGTGTCCAGCGGTCGTGCACGGGTAGTTCCCAGAGCAGTTCGGCCGTTTGGGTGTTCAATTCCATAAACAGGGCCGAACGGTCGGAGCGCCCCCCGCGCCGGATGTCAAACTCTTGCCGTTGGTTGAATTGCTGGGCCACGAGCAAGGTAATCTGCCCGGCCCGCCGGGGCGACCAGCGGAGGCGGGTGCGCAGCAAGTCGTGGGTCACGCCCTGTTTGGGATTGTTGATGTCGTACGAAAAAGGCGCCGTGTACTGCGGCACTTGCCGCCGGATGGCGTTCTCCAGGTCGGTGCGGCTCCCGATGTGGGCCGCCCGCAAAATGCCCAGCGTGGTCTGAAAACGACTGTAGTACAGCTCGGCTCCGAAACGTTCGGCCTGGTAGCCCGTGGCCAGCGACAGGTTGGCTTCGCGCACGCCCGTGTTGGAGAGCACGTAGTCGGCGGCGCGGGCATCGCCCCCCCGGCGACCCGTGGCCTGCACGCGCCAGCCGAATCCTTCCCAGCCCGATACGCCGCCTTCCAAACGGCCCGATACGTGCCCCGAGCGGTTGTTTTGCATCCCGACCAGGGTCATTTCCCCTGCCAGCGTGGCTTGGCGGGGCAGCGCGGGCGGATCTACGATGACAGCTCCGCCCACGGCTTCGGGGCCGTAGCGTAGGGCGGCGGCTCCTTTCACCACGCGCAGTTCCTGCGCCACGAAGGGGTCCAGTTCGGGCGCGTGCTCTATGCCCCAGCGCTGACTCTCGAGCCGCAGCCCGCCGTGTACAATGGCCAGGCGGTTGCCGTAGAGGCCGTGAACGATGGGTTGAAAGATGGTGGGCCCCGTTTGCAAGGCCCGCACGCCCGGCAGCCGGAGCAAGGCTTCGCCGAGCGACTGCCCCCGGGTTTGCAGCAGTTCGCGGCCGCGCAGGACCACTTCGTCGGGTGTGCCCGGCGCGGCGCTGGCCACCACCACCTCGGATAGGGCTGTCACCTGGTGGTCGAGTACGAAGGCGAGGACGGTGTCCTGGCGAAGATAAAAATCTTGTTTTACGGGCGTACAGGCTACGTGCGTAGCTTGCACGGTGTAGTGACCCGGACAAAGGCGTCCGAACTGAAACCGCCCGCGCTCGTCCGTGTAGGTGCCGCGGTCGGTGTCAGTCAGGGCCACGTTGGCAAAAGCCAAGGGTTGTCCGGTGCGGTGGTCAGTTACCCTACCCGATATGCGGAAGGTACAGGCGGACTGTGCATTGGCAAAAAATGCGTGTATACACAAAGGCAAAAAAAATAAAGGAAAATACCGCATAGCAAACGCAACCGACTTGCAAGTAAGCTTTTATGCAACTGAGTTGCAATGTTAAGGTTTCAAAAAAAAGAAGTCCGCCTGCGGACTTCTTTTTTTTGAGGGATGCAAACCAGGTTTTGTCAGCGTGTGCCGAACACGTAGTGCACGCCAAATTCGGGGCCTATGCTCACCAGGCGGCGTGTGCGCAAATCTTCGGTTTCGGTCAGGCCGTAGTTCTGGCGGTTTTGGTTGTCGTTGAGCCAAGCTTCGGTGCGCGTTTCGAGCAGGTTGGCCACAAAGCGGGCATTGGCCGTCAGGTAGAGGTTTTCGATGAGGGAAATGCGAACACCAATCACCATCACAGCGCCCAGGTTGAGCCGCTCGAAGTCGAAGCCGCCGTCCGCCTCGTCGGTAGAAGCCACCGTGCGACGGTTTTCGCGGTTGACCAGCCCGGGGCGGTTTTGGTAGGGACCGAGGGTGCGGTCTTCAAATCCTTCGTCGAAGCGCTCTTGCTCCTGGCCATTCAAGAGAAAGGACACCTGCGGGCCAATCATGAAATTGACACCTACGGTGCGGCGGGGGGCGCTCGTTACGCGGAACAACAGCGGCAAGTGAAAATATTGCAAGTCTAGCTCCAGTTCGCCAATACGTTCTTTCTGGCCAGGCGCGCCGCCTTCCATAATGAAGGTGTAGCCCGTACGGCCCAGGATGCCTTGTAAAAAAATGCCCGTTTCGTCGCTCCAGTGGTAGCCCAGCGAGGCCCCGATGGGCGACAGGTGCCAGGCGGCTCCGTCGTAGCTTACGCGCGAAGCGTCCGAAAAGTCGGAATCAATCAGGTAAGTGGCCTGGTAGGAGGTAACGGCCCCGATGTGGAAGCCCTCTTGGGCGTGGGCGCCCAGACCAGACAAGCAGAGCAAGGTGAGAAGTAATGCTTGTTTCATAGCAGTCAAATGTTGGGTTAGTTTTGGATGAACGAGCAACAGCCGTAAGCCATTAGGTAATGAAATGTAAACCAATCGCGGAGTATTTTACCGCTCACACGCGGTTTTCGCGGAAAATCAAAATTGATCGTCCGTAAAGTAGCACGCGCGCCGGGCTATTCGAAGCGCAGGTGCTTTACCGACTCGCCCGACTCGGCCAGTTCCATGAGGGCATCAATGCCGATCTGGAGGTGCTTGGCCGCGTAGTTGGTCGTCACGATCTGGTCGCTGGTTGAGGTCTTGACGCCCTCGGGGATCATGGGGTTGTCGGACACCAGCAGCAGAGCCCCGTGCGGTATTTCGTTGACAAAGCCCACCAGAAAAATGGTGGCCGTCTCCATGTCAATGCCGATGGCGCGGATGTCGCGCAGATAATTCTTGAAGTCTTCGTCGTGTTCCCAGACGCGGCGGTTGGTCGTATAGACCGTGCCCGTCCAGTAATCCATCTGGTGTTTTTTGATCATGGACGACACGGCCCGCTGCAAGCGAAAGGAGGGAAGGGCCGGAATTTCGGCCGGCATGTAGTCGTTGCTGGTACCTTCGCCCCGGATGGCGGCAATGGGCAGGATCAGGTCGCCGAGTTGGACTTTCCGCTTCAGCCCGCCGCATTTGCCCAGAAAAAGGGCCGCCTTGGGGCGCACGGCCGACAGCAAGTCCATCGTGGTGGCGGCCATGGCGCTGCCCATGCCGAAGTTGAGAATCGAAATCATGTCCGTATGCGCCGACTGCATGGGTCGGTCGCGTCCCACCACGGGCACGTCGAACTGCTCGGCGAACATTTCGACGTAATTGATGAAATTGGTGAGCAAAATGTACGGCGCAAAACCGTCGAGTGGCACGCCCGTGTAGCGGGGAAGCCAGTCGCGGACAATCTCTTCTTTGTTTTTCATCAGATAAGGTGTGGTTGAAAAAATGACGGATTTTTCCCTACTTCATCTATGCAATCCCTCAACTTGCCGCCATTTGATCACAAAACTAAGCTAACGGACGGAAAACCGTACATCTACGACCAACTGCGGCGCAAGTACGTGGCCCTCACGCCCGAAGAGTGGGTGCGGCAGCACTTTGTGCAGTTATTGCTGGTGCATTATGGCTACACGCGGGCCTTGCTGCGCATCGAGGGCACGCACCGGGCACAACAGCGCCAGCGTCGCTGCGACGTACTGGCCTACGACCGGGCCGGCCAGCCCTTTCTTTTGGTCGAATGCAAAGCGCCCGACGTGCCGCTCGACGAAGCCGTGTTTGCGCAAGCCGCCCGCTACAACGCCGTACACGGAGCGCCCTACCTGGTGCTGACCAATGGCCTGCGGCACTTGTGCTGCCGTGTCGCCAACGGCCAGTACGCCATCTGCGACCACATTCCCCACTTTCCCGAATCCCTCGAACGTTATGCTACCAAAACTTCGCCGCAAGCTTGAGGCCCTCGAAATAGGACGCTACCTCTGTCTCGATGCCTTGGCCACCTTCGATCCGGTTGCCCTCAACCGCCCGCCCGCGCCGGACAAATGGTCGGCCGGACAAATCATGGCCCACCTGATTCTGGTTGAGCAAGCCTCGTTGCAATACCTGACCAAAAAACTGCCGCACGTAACGGCCGAATCGGTGCCGCAGGCCAATTGGCGCTCGGCGTGGCGACTCTGGAAATTGCGCATTGGTTTGCGCATAGCGCGGGGCATTCAGGCCCCGCCCGCCGTGGCTGCCGTGCCCAACGAGGTGTCGCTGGTGGGGCAACAAGAGGCTTGGGTACAAACCCGCTCGGCCCTCGGGCAATTGCTGGGCGCACTGCCCGAGCCGCTGCTGACGGCCGCCCTCTATCGCCATCCGCTGGCCGGACAGATCAGCCTGTTGCAGATGCTCGATTTCTTGCGCTTTCACCAGGCGCATCACCTGCGGCAAATCCGGCGGCTGAGCCAGCAGCGTTCCTTGGCTTCGCTGCCCGCCGCCAGCGGATAGTAGTGCGGATAATCGGGCAAGGAACTAGAAGTGTCTTTTTGAAAACCCTCTCTGCGCAGTTGAGGGCGAAGGCTTGCCGGGCAATGTGCGAGGCACTGAGGCAGGGTCAGCGACGTCAGTGGTTGCCTTCTTGGTAAGGGCATCCCCAAAATCCAATATAAAAAATCGGATATGTAAGTTTTTCCTTGTTGTATTAGATTTCCGATTGTACCTTTATGGACAAATTTTTACAAAAATTGTTTAACATTTGTTCAAACGCATATATGAAAATCTGCGCATACGGATTGGTACTGACCGGGCTGATGCTCGTGTCGTTGTCTGGTGACGCCTGGGCACAGGCCACGCGTTTCGACGAGCAGGGCAACAACCCCAACTCATTACATCCTATCCCGGAGGGTGACCAAATGTACCGCATGGCCATCTGGCGGCGCCTCAACCTGAACCTACGGCCCAACCAGCCTTTCTTTGCTTCCGGAGGCGAGATCACCAAGTTGATCATTGACGCCGTACAGCAAGGCCGGCTGACGCCCTACCGCAACGATTCGCTCACCTCGACGATGACGCGCGAAGAGTTTATGGACGGCCTTAAGCTCGAAACGGCCGAGGTGGTGGAAGAGCCCGGGTTCGGGCCGTGGGAGGATGAACCTATTAGCCCCGAAATAGGCGCCGATTACTTTCTGCCGCGCGAACTGTACCTGCTCGAAATTCGGGAAGACATGATCTTCGACCGGAAGCGTTCGCGCATGTACTTCGATATACTGGCCATTACTGTCATCTTGCCCGCCGACAACGCCAACAACTTCTCGGGACTGGAAAAGCCCCTGGGTACTTTCCGCTTTATAGATCTGGCCCGTGTCTTCGATGAAAACCCGAATGCCGTGTGGTACAATCCGCAAAATCGGTCCGAAGACAAGTCCATGACGTCGGCACTCGAACTGCGGCTCTTCCATTCCAATCTTTACAAGATTTACAACAATCGTGACCAGACGTTCATGGATATGTACAGCCAGTTTGACCCAACCGGCTTGAAATATGCCCAAAAGGCCGAGCTAGATTTTATTAATTTCGAATCCCAACTCTGGGACTACTAGACCAGACATCTAGGCTGTTCAGTACGAATGAATTGTTAGTGTCGCATAATTGCTACGATGCTCTCATTCTCAGCATCATTTTGCAAATCTGCGGATAAACAGCTACCTTTTCGTAGAAATAGTAAAAGGACATCGCATAAATGAACTAAACAAGGTTCCTTTCTCGTCTTAGTAACTGAAACTGAACAAAGTAATTTCACCCTTCAACACGAAAGTATTATGAAAAATTGGTCAAAGCCCACCGTCATTACTGTCCCCTGTGGTATGGAAGTAACTGCTTACTGCAGTGCCACCATGGATGAACTTCAGCAAGACTAATCTCTTCTGAGTTACTTATCGGGCGACCTTCTTAACCAAGAAGGTCGCCCTTTTCTTTTATCAACACGCTTTATTCTGTGCAAATACTCGTACTCGGAGCCGCTGCTGGTGGCGGGTCGCCGCAGTGGAACTGCAACTGTTCGGTCTGCGATCAGGTGCGGCAAGGGGCCCCCGGCACCATGCCCCGTACGCAGGCTTCGCTGGCGGTGCGGGCCGAGGGACACGATTGGGTGATCTTCAACGCGGCCCCCGACCTGCGGCAGCAGATCAACGAACAATCCCTGTTGCATCCCGACCCAACGCGCGGTTTGCGCCATAGCCCCATCGGGGCGGTGGTGGTGACCAATGCCGACATTGACCACATCGCCGGGTTGCTCAACCTTCGTGAAGGCCAGCCTTTTGCCCTCTACGGCGGCGACCGCATCCTCCAGACACTGGCCGAATCGCCCGTGTTCGACGTGCTCAATCCTAACGTGGTGTCGCGTCGTACCCTTGCGCTCGACACGCCCACCGAACTGACGGGTGCCGCCGGGCAGTCCCTCGGACTTACGGTGGAAGCCTTTGCCGTGCCCGGCAAGGTGGCGCTCTATCAGGAAACCGCCGAAAACCTGGCCCAGATTGGGGCGGCCACGCCCGATACGCTCGGGATAGACATTCGCGCGGTGGGCCAGCCGCAACGCCTGCTGTTTATTTCATCGTGCGCCGAAATGACCCCCGAGTTGGCTGCCCGCATCGAAGGGGCCACGGTGCTGTTCTTCGACGGTACCCTCTGGACGGACGACGAGATGGTGCGCCAGGGCCTGACGGTGAAAACCGGACAACGCATGGGGCACATGAGCATGAACGGCCCGGCAGGCTCCATTGCCCAACTGGCGCCCCTGCAAATTGAGCGGCGGGTTTTCATCCACATCAATAATTCCAACCCGGTCTTGCTGGGGCAGTCGCCCGAGCGGGCTGCCGCCGAAGCTGCCGGGTGGGAAATTGCCTACGATGGTATGCAGATTTGCCTCTGAATGCGTACCTCAAAAAGCATTATTTTTCCACCAATACACCAATTGCCATGCAAGAAGCCGTATTTACTTCCTCTACCGACGAAATCTCAACCGAGGTGACGGAGCTGCTCAGCCCCGATGAGCTCGAAGCCCGGTTGCGGGCCATTGGCGCGGCCCGCTACCATGTTCATCACCCATTTCACAAACTGTTGCACGCGGGGCGGCTCTCGCGCGGGCAGGTGCAGGCCTGGGCCCTCAACCGCTATTGTTATCAGCAGGCCATCCCGCTCAAAGACGCGGCCCTGATGGCACGGATGGAAGACGCCGATCTGCGCCGCATCTGGCGCAAGCGCCTGGCCGACCACGACGGCGACGCCGAGGGCGAAGGCGGCATTGCCCGTTGGCTCTACCTGGCGCAGGACGTGGGGGTGCCCCCCGCCGACGTCAAGGCCATGCGGGGGATATTGCCCGCTACGCGCTTTGCCGTGGAGGCCTACATCCGCTATGTGCGCGAAAAGTCGCTGTTGGGTGCCATTGCCTCTTCGCTCACTGAGATGTTTGCGCCCACCATTATCGCCGAACGCATGACGGGTATGTTGGCCAACTACGAATATGTGTCGGCCCGGACGCTGAGCTACTTCGACAAACGGCTCTATCAGGCACCCGAAGACGCTACCTTTGCCCTCGACTACGTGAAGCGTCATGCTCAGACGCCCGCCCAGCAGCAAGAAGTGCTGGAAGCGCTGGTGTTCAAGTGCGATGTGCTCTGGGCGCAACTCGATGCGCTCTACCACGCCTACGTAACGCCCGGGCACATTCCGCCTGGCGCCTTGGTACCGATGGTCTCATGAGGGTAAACGACCAGTCGGTGCCGCAACTGGTGCGCCACGCGCGCCTGCGGCACGACAAAGTGCGCGACCGCTGGGTGCTGATGTCGCCCGAGCAGGTACTTATGCCCGACGATACGGCCGTGGCCATTCTGCAAAAACTCGATGGCACGCGCACCGTGACGGATGTAGTGACGGCCCTGGCCACCGAATACGATGCGCCTGCCGATATGGTACGGGCCGATACGCTGGCTTTCCTTCAACAACTGGCCGACTTGCACTTGCTGCAAAAAGCCGAGTAGCCGTGCGCTGGGCCCTATTTTGAACTTTTAAACGTAATTGCCTCATGACGACCCCCACCACTGCTCGTCACCTGCCCGTTGGGCTGCTGGCCGAACTTTCGCACCGTTGCCCGCTGCGTTGTCCCTACTGTTCAAACCCGGTAGATCTCGAACGCCGCCGCCAGGAACTCGACACGGCTACCTGGCAGCGCGTGTTCCGCGAGTCGGCCGAACTGGGCGTCTTGCAAGTACACCTTTCGGGCGGCGAGCCTACGGTACGCCCCGACCTGGAAGACCTCGTCCGGACGGCCGTTGACCTGGGTTTTTACACCAACCTGATCACGTCGGGCGTGCTGCTGGACCGGGCGCGGACGCACGCGCTGGCCGAGGCCGGGCTCGACCACGTGCAGCTCAGCCTGCAGGCGGCCAGCGAGGCCGAAGGCGACCGCATTGGCGGTTTTGCGGGCGGACATGCCCGCAAGATCGAGCTGGCCGAGCACGTACGCGCGGCGGGCATGGCCCTGACCATCAACGCCGTGATGCATCGCCAAAACCTTGACGAGTTGCCTGAGCTGATTGACCTGGCCGTGGCCCTCAAGGCCGACCGCCTCGAAGTAGCGCACACACAGTACTACGGCTGGGCGGCCGTCAACCGGGCGGCGCTGATGCCTACGCCCGAACAAGTGGAGGCCGCGGGCCAAACCGTGCGGGCGGCTACTGCGCGCCTCAAAGGGCAAATGGCCATTGACTACGTAGCCCCCGATTACTATGCCGTGCGTCCCAAGGCTTGCATGGGGGGTTGGGCACGGCAATTTGTGGTGGTGACACCCGCCGGCCAGGTATTGCCTTGCCACGCGGCGCAAACCATCAAAACCCTGGAATTTGAAAATGTGCGCGATCGGTCCCTGGCGGGCATCTGGCACCATTCGGAGGCGTTCAACCGCTATCGGGGTACCAACTGGATGCCCGAGCCGTGCCGGAGTTGCAGTTTCCAGACCGAAGACTGGGGCGGCTGCCGCTGCCAGGCCTTTGCCCTGACTGGCGACGCGGCCCGCACGGATCCGGCCTGTAGCTTCTCGCCTGACCGCGACCTGTTGCGTGCCCACACCAGTGCCGAGGCCCGCGAAGATGCCTTCGCGTATCGCCAGTTTCGCAAAGAGACGACTACCGATGCCCGAGACGCTTAGTTTCTGGGAAAAAGCGCATTTCACGCAGTTCGACTACGTCATCGTGGGCGGCGGCCTCACCGGATTGGCTGCCGCCTGGCGACTGCGGCGGCAACAACCCCGGGCCAGGGTGGCCTTGCTGGAAAGGGGCACTTTGCCCACGGGCGCCAGCACCCGCAACGCGGGCTTTGCTTGCTTCGGCAGCCTGACCGAACTGTTGGCCGACGAAGCCGCTATGGGGCCAGCGGCTACGCTGGCGCTGGTTCGCCAACGCTATGCGGGCTTGCAACGGTGGCGCCAGTGGCTGGGCGATGCGGCCATTGGCTACGAACCCTGCGGCGGCTACGAACTGATCAGTTCGGCCGAAGCCGCTTGCCTGGCTGAGCGCGACCGCATCAACCAATGGCTGGCGCCGCACTTTGAAGGCGAAGTATTCCGGATGGCCGACCAGCAGTTGTCCACATTCGGATTCTCGGGCGCGCACGTTCGTCACTTATTGTATAATCCTCACGAGGGAGCCCTCGACCCCGGTTTGTTGGTACAAGCCCTGATGCAGCGAGCAACGGCGGCGGGAGTTACGTTGCTGACGGGTTGTGCCGTGACGGCCTGGGAGACCGTGGGCAATGGCGTACATTTGCAAACGCGTTGGGCAGCCCACGACGATCCGATCGAGCTCCGGGCGGGGCGGGTGGCTTTTTGTACCAATGCCTTCGCGGCGACACACTTTCCTGAGCTTGACATTCGGCCCGGCCGTGGGCAGGTATTGGTGACCACGCCGTTGGCCGAGCTACCCTTTCGGGGTACGTTTCACTTCGAGGCGGGCTATTACTATTTTCGCCACGTGGGCAACCGCGTACTTTTTGGGGGTGGACGGCAGCTCGACGTGGCGGGCGAAACTACTACAACATTAGGCGCGCATCCGGCCATCCGGGCTGATCTGGAAGAAAAACTGCGAACGATTATTCTGCCCGGTCGCCCGGTGACGACCGACTATTTCTGGTCGGGGATCATGGCGTTTGGCCGAGACAAACAGCCCGTGGTGCGGGCCGTGCATCCGCGTGTGTTGGTAGCGGCCCGGCTCAGCGGAATGGGCGTCGCCCTGGCTGCACACGTGGGAGAGCAGGTAGCCGACTGGTGTACGACCGCGGCGATTCCCGTGCACCCAGAAAATTAGTATCGGAAGGCAGCCGCGATTTTCGGATGCGGGGCTCTCTACCGTCCGGATAAAGCGTTGTATCATTACGCCATGTCTGCTACCCACCCTGATGCCATCCGCGACGCCTTTGGGCGATACTTCGGGAAAGCGCCCACGCATATTGTCCGGTCGCCCGGTCGCATCAACCTGATTGGCGAACATACCGATTACAACCAGGGGTGGGCCATGCCCGCCGCCATTGACCGCGCCATGACGTTGGCCCTGGCGACCAACGGTACGAATCAGTGTCGGCTCCATGCCTTTAACCTAGAAGAGACTTATACCTTTACGCTGGGCCAGGAAACACCTTTGCCCGGTCATTGGGCCAACTATCCGATGGGGGTAGTGGCGGCGTTGCGGGCAGACGGGCACGCACCGGGCGGCTTCGACTGCGCCTTTGGCGGAGACATTCCGGCGGGAGCGGGGCTGTCCTCTTCGGCCGCCTTGGCCTGTGGAGTAGGGTTAGGGCTGACAGCACTCTTCGATCTGTCGGCCGACCGGATGGCTTTGGCCCGCGCCGCGCAACGAGCCGAACACACCTTCGCAGGGGTACGGTGCGGACTGATGGATCAGGTTGCCGTGCTGATGAGCAAAGCCGACCATGCCCTGCGCCTCGACTGCCGGACGCTGGACTACATCCACGTGCCGTTGTCCCTGGCGGGGCATACGCTGCTGCTAGCCGACTCGCGGGTGAAGCACCAATTGGCGGACTCGGCCTACAACCAGCGCCGGGCCGCCTGCGAGGAGGGCGTAGCTGCCGCACAACATCGCTTCTCGCAGGTGCGCAGCCTGCGTGATATCACCCCGGAGATGCTCGAAGTCCTGCGCCCTGAGCTTTCGGCCGAAGTACACCAGCGCTGTCAGTTTGTGTTGGCCGAGAATGCGCGTGTGTTGCGGAGCGAAAAGTGGTTGGCGGCGGGAGATTTGGTCCGGTTTGGGCAAGAAATGTACGCCTCGCACGCCGGACTTTCGGCAGCCTACGAAGTGAGCTGCCCCGAACTAGACTTGCTCGTCGAGATGGCCCGTACGGTGCCGGGCGTGTTGGGCAGTCGGATGATGGGCGGCGGCTTTGGGGGCTGTACGCTCAGCCTGGTGGCCACCTCGGCCGTGGATGCCTTCGAAGCGACACTTACGGCCGGATACGAAGCGCAATTTGGGCGTACACCCGTCTACCACCGCGCCAGCCCGGCAGGGGGCGCCACCGTGCGGCCGTTGACAACGGACATTTCACGCAGCCATTGACCGTTCTGATGGCGATTTCCGTTAGTTACATTTACAAATACTTTCGAGGTACGCGCTAGGGCATACCGTTTTGCATATCGTCATTTCATGGAGTCTCAAGCGGTTGTCAGGGATAAAATAAGGGAATTGCCACAAGAGCCGGGCGTGTACCGCTTTCTGGATGCCGAAGGCAAGCTTATGTACGTGGGCAAGGCCAAAAACCTGCGCAAGCGGGTGAGCTCGTATTTCAGCAAGCAACACGAAGACCGCAAAACGCGACGGCTGGCCAGCCTTATTCGCGATGTAGAATGTACCGTCGTAGATACTGAATTCGACGCACTGTTGCTCGAAAACAACCTCATCAAGCAATTTCAGCCGCGCTATAACATTTTGCTGCGCGACGATAAGTCCTATCCTTACATCTGCGTGACGCACGAGCGCTTTCCCCGCGTATTTCCCACTCGGCAACTGGTGCGGGAGTTGGGTACGTACTTTGGGCCTTATGCCAGCCTCAAGACCATGAATACGGTGCTGGGCTTGTTCAAGAAGCTGTATTCTTTTCGCACCTGTCGTTACTTGCTTAGCGAAGAGAACGTGCGGGCGGGTAAGTTCAAGGTGTGCCTCGAATACCACATCGGCAACTGCAAAGGCCCTTGCGAAGGGCGGCAAGACGAAGCTAGCTACAACGAAGAGGTAGCGCAGGCCGTCCAGATTCTAAAAGGTAATCTGGGCCCGGCCAAAGCCTATTTCCGGACACAAATGCAGCATTGGGCCGAGCAGTACGCCTTCGAAAAAGCCCAATGGACCAAAGACCGCCTCGACCTGCTGGAGCAATACCAGAGCAAATCGGTTATTGTCAGCCCGACGCTCACCGACCTAGACGTGCTGAGCGTGATCACCTACGAGAAAAAAGGCTATCTCAATTACCTGAAGGTGACTAACGGGATGGTGGTACTTTCCAAAAACATGGAAGTCAAGTTTCGGCTCGATGAAACCGCCGGGGAGATTTTGGCGCTGGCGGCCGTGCGTGTACGGGAGCAATTCAATAGCCAAGCGCCCGAGATCATCACCAACGTGGCCATGCCCCTCGAATTGCCCGGCGTCACGCTCACCGTGCCCCAACGTGGCGACAAGTTTAAGTTGGTGGAGCTGTCGGTCAAGAATGCCCTCTTTTTCCGAAAAGAGAAAAATCAGGCCCAGGCGCCGCCTACACAAAGCCGGCAAGAACGCATTTTGCGGCAGTTGCAAACTGATCTGCGCTTGCCCGACGTGCCCTACCATATCGAATGCTTCGATAACTCCAACTTGCAAGGCACCAATCCGGTGGCGGCCATGGTGTGCTTTCGCAATGGCGTACCCGCCCGCAAAGACTATCGGCACTTCAAGATCAAGACCGTGACGGGCGCCAACGACTTTGCCTCAATGGCCGAGATTGTACTGCGCCGCTACCGCCGCCTGCTCGACGAGGCCGAGCCGTTGCCCCAACTCATTGTCGTGGATGGGGGCAAAGGGCAGTTGAGCGCAGCTTGCGAGTCGTTGCGCACGTTGGGGCTGTACGGGCAGGTGCCCATCATTGGCATTGCCAAGCGTTTGGAGGAAATTTACTACCCCGAAGACCCCGTACCACTGCACATTGACAAAAAGTCGGAGTCGCTGCGGCTGGTGCAACACCTGCGCGACGAAGCCCACCGCTTTGCCATCGAGTTTCACCGCCAAAAGCGTAATAAGTCTAGTCTGCGGCTCGAGATGCTCGACATACCGGGCATTGGCAAATCTACTGCCCAAAAAATTTATCAGGAGTTTCGGTCGCTTCAACAAATAAAAGCTGAGGATCGTCCGGCCCTCGAAGCCTTGGTAGGCAAGCACCGGGCCGATCTGGTGTGGGAGTACCTACAAAAAAAAGAGCGCCAAACTTGACGCTCTTTCGGGGAGGTATCTCACTATCTCAGTAATCCCAAAGGTCATTTTCCCACTCGATGATGTCGTACTCTTTCTGCTGGGCCGCCAGCAAAGGGCTGGACAGGTTGGCATTGTAAATGTCTTGCAAGGCTTGGTTGCGCGGGTTCGACATCCGTACGATATAGCCGTGGAACAGGCGCAGGTCGAAGGCGTGGGCCAAGGGCTTGTCCTCCGCACGGTTCTGCGAGTTGTACCAGACAGCGTTGGGATTTTCTTCAAAAACGCGCACCAGATCCACGTAGCGGAAGGTACCCAAGTTCTTTTCCAGACCGCTGAAGTTGTTGGGGTTGTCACCGGGCAAAATCATGGATACGGCCAGGATGTCATAAAACATACGGGAGCGTTGGCGGTCGAAGATCAGATCTTCGCAGATTTCGAGCAGGCACAATTCGCGAGGAAGAAACGTATTGGTTGTAGGGGCAGCAGTTTCTCCTTCCGGAGTGCCGAAGTCACCAAAGCCACCGAAATCATCGAGTCCGCCCATGTCATCAGCCGAACCAGCACCGTCTTCAATGGTCAGGTTAGCCATGAATTCGTCCTTGGTCATGGTGGTGGTGAGCGAATCGTTTTTGTAGGGCGTTAGGCGTCCTTCTTTAACGGCCTCGATGATCAGCTTAGAAATTTCGTTGCCGCTGGCAAAAAACGGCGCGTTGGGGCGGTGGCGCAAGTCCACGCGCCGCCAGATGCCCATCCGGTACATCACTTGCGATTTGTGGATAGGCCGCAGCGAGTTGGGGTTGTAGCCCGACTCGGAGTTGTAGTCGGAGGCTTGCCCAAAACTTGCACTTGTGCCCATTAGGGCGAATGCAGCGGCCAAGCAGCCTTTCATTACGTTGTTCATATACGCTGTAAGTTAAAAGATCGCACAAAATAGCCCCGAGCTGACAGCCCGGGGCTAGGGACTTAGTTCAGCTGAATGTTGATGATCGAAGCTGCACCGGGGATAGATACTTCTTCGATTTGGTCACGGAAGTTTTTCCGTACCACTTTCTTGACGTCAATCACAATCCGGTCGCCTTTTTGGGCCATGTCAATCATGCCCGCTAGGTTGACGTTGGGGTTGGTAGCTGTTACGCTTTTGAGCGGGCGGCTGCCACGCGCCAGAATCACCTCGGCTTCTGTTACGGCGTAGCGCGCTTCTTTGGGCAACTGGGCGGCAAAGTCAGCATCCGGCTCAGCGCGCAGGATAAGGCTCCGCAGGCCCGTAGCAGGCTCACCCACTTTGGTGTTGGCTGGGCGATTGCCCACATAGGCCACGAGCGTGGGCTTGGGCACCGATCGTACGCTGAATTCTTGCGAACCGATGGCGTTGCCGCCACTGCTTACGTTCAGGGTTACCTTCTTGCTGTTAGGAATTACAATCACCTGTCCTTTTTTGGCACCAGCCAGTTGCGATCCGCCGCTTACCGAAAAGGCTGGCTGATACGTAACGCCGAGGGCGGGTACCTGTACGTCCAGGTCGTTGCCGCAGTTCATGTAAAGTGCCTGCACAGAAGCCGATTGAATCTGCATCACGGGCTTGGCCACAATGTATTCCTCTTCGTGGGTGAACGTCGTGTCGCCGCCGATCGGATTGGGCATCGTGATTTGGGCTTTCCAAGTCTGCTTAGAGTTGCCTTCGGCGTCGTAATTACTGGCAGAAGCGCGGAATTTGATTTGACCTACACCGTTCGGGTCAACGGGCAAATCCTTACCCTGAAACTTCATCGTAGGCTTGATGCTGCTGGAAGCCGCCGAGATAAACAAGTCGGCTACATACTCAGTACCGGCAGCCACCACGCGCGATTCGGCTCGGGCCATCGGGAACAACTTATCGAACTTGAAGTCGGCAGCCCCTACTTTACTGGCCAGTTCGTTGAGCACTTGCGCTTCGTAGTTGGCAATTTTGGCTTGCTTGTCGCTCAGGACGGCCAGGGCCGCCACCAGCGGGGTGCTTTCAAAGTTCAGAATGGCAAAGTCCTTGTTGCGTTGGCGAGGGTCGTTCTTCACTACGGGATCGTCTTTGCCGTCTAGGGCCAAAAGAGGGAGCGAGGTACTTGCCACTTGGTTAAGATAGGCAGTGAAGTCGTTCAGATCGCTCTTGAGGGCGTAGGCCTTGCCATTCTTGCGCTCACCAGGACCAATCATCAGGTTGGCCACGGCGTCGGCATCTTTGGCGCCGGCAAGGCGGCCGTCGCTGTCCTTACCACCCGAGCGCTCGATCAGTTCATTCTTGATCGCTTCGATCTCGGTGATCAGGGCCGAAGTGCGCTGGCGTACTTCCTGGGCACTCTTTAGCGTCACTACTTCGCCGGGCTTGTTGCCGCGCTCCTGTACCGAAGACTGGATAGACTCTGTGGTTTGGGTGTTGCGGGCCACCGCATCTTGGTAGGCCGTCTCCAGGCTTTGGCTCAGGTACTGGAACTTTTCCAGAATTGCCGAGTCCACCTGCAGGGCCAGCATCGCCAGGAACACGATGTACATCAGTCCGATTAGTCGCTGCCTGGGGGTTTCTTTTCCTCCTGCCATGTTTGGTTACTTCGTTAAGGATGAAATTTAGATTAACCTTTCATGGCGGTAAGCATGCCACCGTACACTTTGTTAAGACCCGACAGGTTGCCGCTTAGCTTGCCCATCTCTGTCTTGAGTTGGGTAGCATCTTTGCTGGCCTCCGATACGGTTTCCATGGCGGTGCCGAGGTTACCATAGAACTTGTTGAGGGCTTTGAGGTGCGAATTGGTATCTTTCAATTCCATTTCGTACACCGCGTTGAGGGCCGTGAGGTTCTTGGTTACGTTCATCACCTGCTCATGATACTTCTGGGCGTCAGTCGAAGCGGCCGACATCGAAGACATGGCCTTGATGGTTTCGCTATACGACTTATTCATGTCCTGCAACGAGCGCGAAGCGTTCTGCACATTGACGGCGTACTCCTGCGTGGCCACGGTGGCTTTGGTCACCTCACCCATGTTCGACACGGAAGTGCTGAGTTCTTTCATGCTCGAACCCAAACGATCAAATACGCCTTTGTCAATGGCTTTGTCGAGGCGTTCAAGGATATTCTCGGGCTTTACGACGGCTACTTCCGTACCGTTGGCGCGGGGGGCAGCGGCGTTGTTACCGTTCAGTTCGGGATATACCAATGACCAATCGTATTCGTGAGCCTGCGGTGCGAAGGCAAACAACAAGAAGATGGCAGCTTCGATCAACATACCGACGGTCAGCATCAGACCCGCACCGGGCCAGTGTTGCAACTTAAAGAGGGCACCCAAGATTACGATCGAGGCACCAATGCCCGTGATCATCGGTGCGTATTTCTGGTAGAATACGTCGCGGAAACTGCTTTTTTTAGCGTGAGAAGGGCCTTTAGGCGTACTTTTCTTAGTGCTCATTAGGGAGAAAATTAAAGGTAAAAGAGAAGAGGGTTTTCAAGAAGAGAGAAGAAACTAGCGGAATTCGCTGCCCGAAGAGCGGCCCAGCGCCGTAACAGCACAACGGAAACCAATGTAGGACTTGGTCGAATCTTCGTGCTCGAAAGATTTGGTGCCGGTCTGCAGGTAGTAGGCAATGTCTTTCCACGAACCGCCCCGCACCACTTTCCGAGGCTCGTTGTCGTCGTAGTAGGTGGGGTTCAAATCCCATACCACAGGTACCGAAGCTTCGTAGAAGGCATCTTCGCACCATTCGGCTACGTTGCCCGACATGTCGTAGAGGCCGTAGTCGTTGGCAAAATAGGCACCCACGGGCGAAGTGTAAGAGAAACCGTCGTCGTAGTAGTTACCGCGTCCGGGCTTGAAGTTGGCCAGCATACAACCTTTGGCATTGCGGATGTAGGGACCGCCCCACGGGTAGGGAGCCAGGTCGCGACCGCCCCGGGCGGCGTATTCCCACTCAGCTTCGGAGGGTAAGCGAAAACTGGGCATCGGGAAGAGCCCTTTTTCTTCGCGGGCCTGGTTGAGGTGGGCCGTGCGCCAGTCGCAGAAGTTGCGGGCAGCTTGCCAACTCACACCTACTACGGGGTAGCTATCGAAGGCGGGGTGCTGGTAGTAATACTCTAGCATGGGGTCGCCCATGTGGTGCGAAAAGTCACGCATCCAGACGGTGGTGTCGGGATAAAACTCGCGCATGATGCGCTCTTCGCCGTACACGTCCATCGAATCGCTAAGCAACACCTCAACGTACTGCCGATATTCGTTATTGGTGATCTCCGTATCGTCCATGTAGAAGGAGCCGATCGTGATCTGCTTGTTCATGTTAATCTGCGTGGCGGGCACGTCTTCATCCGACTGACCCATGTGGAACGTACCGCCGGGGCAGGTGACCATTCCGTAGGGGATATACTGGTCCCACCCCTGCCGATCGCCCGCGCCGACCAGTTCACCGTCGAGCTTGTTCTTCTTGCCACCTAGCAATCCGCAGCCCGAAAGCACTACGGTAGAGCAGATCGTAGAGGCTACGAACAGCTTGTTCAAAGCGTTTAACTTATTCATGTTACCTGTTAAAGATTATGAGATACTGAGTTCTGGTAAAGGCTTTCCTGCAAATTTTTGGTGATAGCAGTACTTTTTGATGGTTACAAAGTTAGATGCTCCTCCAAAGTAATTGAATGGATTAAAGGAGGTATTTGCACCATGCAATATTTAACTCCTAAACGAAGCACCTTCTCCGATTATTTCCGGCCGTCCAAGCAAATTATTAATGGCGGAAGCGAGGTGTCCGGATTTGCGGCTTCGAGCCTACCACGGCGATGGGGAAACTGTACGAGAGGAGAAATTCGTGCGAGGTAAATTGCTTCGCATCGCGGTTGGCTACCGTCAGGTCGAGTGCGTATCCAAAACGAAAGCGGTTATTTTTGTCAAGTCCGAGGCCAATCATGGCAATGACGGCATCTTCCTGACGGTAAGAGAGGCCGCCCCAGAAACGTTCGTTGTAAGTGGCTACCGTACTGATTTCGTAAGAGTAGCGGTCGAAAGCCACGGATTTGATTAGAAACGAAGGCGTTACTCGCAGCGAATAGGTGACGTCGAAGTGGTAGCCGCCCGTCAGGTAGAAGTGGTTTTCCAGCACGGTGGCTGCACTATCGCCCCCACCAAAGTCGAAGGTAGGGCGTAGCAGGTGATTGGCACTGGCGCCTACAAAAAACTTTTCGGCACGGTACCAGGCACCTGCGCCCAAATCGGGACGAAGCGTGGTCTCGCCGCCCGTCAGGATAACGCGATCGTTCTCCTGGTTGGGCCGCAGCAAACTACGGTCGAAGCCCATTGAATAGATGCCGCCCCGTACGCCGAGGCTGAGTTTGCCTTTTCCTACCTGTAAATGGTGCGCAAACGATATTTGCGCTTCGAGGTTGTTGAGGGCACCTACGCGGTCGTTCATGACCTGTACACCCACGCCACTGTTGAGGCGGTAGAGGGGAGCGTTGAAAGTGAGTAACTGGGTTTCGGGATTGCCGCCATCGGCGCCCGTGTAGCCCACCCATTGCGAGCGGTGTATGAATGAAAATTGCCCGCCATCGTCCATGCCTGCATAGCCAGGATGGAGAAATAAGTGGTTGAACATGTACTGACTGAACTGCGGGTCTTGTTGGGCAAAAGTGGACTGCGCCGCCGTCAGGAGGGCAAAAAATAGGATAAATGCGTAGAACGTCTTTTTCATAGAAGCAATTTGAAGATTTTAAAAACGAGCATTATGGATAGATTGTAAATATAACGACAATCTGTCTAAAAAAACGAGGTGCACTAGCAGACAGTGCAGTTATTTCCTCGACTTTTTTGCCCAAGAAAATAACCACAAAACTTGCTTAATATCACTATCTCTATTTTATGTTGTTCGCCTCTCGGACATACGCCTCTAGCGCACCCGTCATAGAAGGTGCATTGGGCATCGGCGCCTCGATGTCGAGGGTGAGTTGGGCGTCGCGGACGGCCTGCGCAGTAGTAGGCCCAAAGGCGGCAATGCGCGTGGTGCGTTGTTCGAAATCAGGAAAGTTCACGAACAGCGAACTGATACCCGAAGGGCTGAAGAAAGCAATGATATCGTAGTTGACATCGGCCAGATCGGACAGGTCGCTGGCCACTGTCCGGTAAAGCACCACCTCCGTGAAGTTGAATTTTTGGGCCTCTAGAAACTCGGGGATGTCGTTTTTCCGGATATTCGAGCAAGGGAAAAGAAAGCGCTCATTTTTATGCTTTTTAAGCACTTCTAGCAGGTCGAGGGCGGTTTTGCTGCCCGTAAATATCTTGCGCTTACGCACCACGATGTACTTCTGGAGGTAATTGGCCGTCTGATCCGAGATGCAAAAATACTTGGTGTCGGCGGGCATCTCGATCTTGCTTTCGCTGCACACCCGAAAGAAATTGTCAATCGCATTGCGACTGGTAAAGATGACGGCCGTGTGCGCCAGGATGTCCACTTTCTGCTTTCGAAAATCGCGCAAGGGTACGGACTCCACTTGGATGAAAGGACGGAAGTCTATCTGGAGGTTGTATTTCTCGGCGAGGGCATGATAGGGAGAGTTGTCGTCGGTCGGTTTCGGCTGCGAAACTAGGATACTTTTCACTCGTAGAAGGCGATCCCGATTGCCCTTCACCATGGTCGTACTCATCAATTGTTGCGCTTTTTTGTTTGGTTCAACTTATGTTAAACAACTTAATAATGATAAAAATAGGTATCAATTCGGTGGCGCAAAGGTACGAAAATAAATAAAGAATGTGGTAGGAAGCGGATTTGCCCAGTAAGAGGCCTACCTTCAATATTCGGGAAAGTAACAATGCCGCCGCCACGCCGCCCACTACGGGAACCAGTTGCGCGGGCGTATAGGACTGTACATTAAAAAGAGCCAAGACGAGCAGGGCCAGGGCTAAACCCGTGAAAGTAGTAAAGCGGATAAACTCGAAATAATGGGCAGCAGCCACCCCTCGTAGCCGAAACAGCCAACCGAACAGATAAATGATGACCAGTTGCAGTCCGTAATAGCTCAGTACCAGTAGGGCCAGGTAGAGCACCTGGCCCACCACGGACATGCGCCGCAAGATTCGCAGGAAGCCGAGCCAAGTTGCCTGTTCGTAATATTGCTGGAGGGCGTAGAACACCAGCCCGATGGTCAGGCAGTTGAGCAAGATCAGCAGCAGGCTGGTCACGCCCATACGGCGGTCGCCCGAATAGTCGCTCACGCGATCGGTGAAAAACCGGGACAGCCGAAAAAAAGCCTGAAAGCCCGGGCCAGCCACGCGCCGAACGGCGACGTAGCCCGTGCCCAGCAGCAGCAGGGCAAGGGTGACAAACTCCCGGCCCGGCAACGTGGGACGCCGCCGCGGCTCCAGCGCTGGGGGTGCCCGGTCGGCAAGGGCTGGCGAGGCTGCGTCCGCGCGAATCAGTTGTACGGCCGACACGTGGTCGTAGGCTGACTGGGGATGGTGAAACGTCAGCCACAGCGCCGTCTCTAGCGTGTCGTAGGCCGAAAGATCAATCGTGTAGTTACCCGGCTGGTCGTAACATTGGGTAAGGTGTCCATCCGTGAAAAGGCATACGTCGGACTGCACTTCAACACGCAGCGCATAGCCGCGAAATTGTGCGGGCGGCAGGTGTAGGTGCAGGGCATGGGCATCGGCGTGACGCCGTTCGTAAAAAGGTACGTAACCTTCGTAGGCTACGTCGTAAACCAGCCAGGCGGAATCGAGTTGGCGGACGTAGGGAACGCGCAGGGCCTCGGCGGCGTGTACCGGCACGCCGCCCAGACCCATCAGCATCCACCACCACACGTACCTGTTCACGGCTACACGGTCAAGAAATTTGTCTTTTCAGAGAAGGCGAGGAGGCTACTTTTCCCTTTTGAACCGCACGCCGCCGGTTCCATTCAATCAGTCCTGCCATCAGAAGGCCAAACGCCAAGAGTCCCCCCAATAGTATGTCGTTGCCCAGGGCAGCACTGTAAGCTACTATGCTTACGAGCAGGACATTGACCAGCAGCAGGAAACCCACCGTGCGCAACTGCGAGAATTCTTGCCGAAGCAACACGTGGTGGATGTGGTTTTTGTCGGGGGCAAAGGGCGAAACCCCGCGCAAGAGGCGCGAGCCAAACACGCGTGCCGTATCGAAAACGGGAATAAACAGAATGGCCACCGCCAGCGAGGGCCCTGCGGGCACGGCGTTCATTTCTACGAACTCAATGGCCAGCACCGCAATGATGAAGCCGCTCACCAGCGAACCCGTGTCGCCCATGAAAATGATGGCCCGGTGCAGGTTGTAGCGCAGAAAGCCCATGACGCCTCCCACCAGACAGAAGGCCACGTAGGCATAGGGTTGATAGGCCGTACCACCGTGATAGAAAAAAAAGTAGCCGAACAAACTTGCCATCAGGGCAATGATAGAGCCGGCTAGCCCGTCGAGCCCGTCAATGAGGTTGACGGCATTGGTAATGCCAACAATGATGAGGAACGTCAGGCCGTAGCTGATGCCCTCGTCGAGTTCGTAGATGCCCATAAAACCCTGAAAGCTCGTCAGGCGAATGTCGCCCATGAACATCACCACGCCGGTGGCCAGAATCTGCACAAAGAATTTCTTGAAGGGCGAAATGGCTACTACGTCGTCGCGCACACCCACGAAGAAGAGAAGGATACAACTGGCAATGAGGCGCTGTACGCTGAAAGAAATCTCGCCGAAGATGGTTAGGGCCGAGACAAACCCCGCAAAAATGGCCAATCCGCCGAGCCTCGGCGTTAGCGACACGTGTACAGTCCGAAAGTTAGGCTCGTCGAGTAAGTTCTTCAGGTGTGAGACATGGATGATGGAGGGTATGGCAAATACCGATATCATGAATGCCCAAACGAAAGCAAGGAAGATATTGAGCATGGGGCCTACCAGAACGGTTACACGCGAATTGTGAGCAAGTTAGCGATTAATACTACCCGATGAGTATCCCGGTCAGAATCGGCTTGTGAGGCCAAAGTGGATCTTCGATTGACTGACGGCCAGCTGCTGCTCGCGCGAGCGGCCCATCGAATACACGAAATTGAAAATACCAGCTCCGGTATTGAAACTAATCCCTGCGCCCACTCCCAATGGGAAGTCCTCAAACGACTGACTTACTGTATTATAGGCTACATACGCTTGTTCACAAAAAAGTAACAAGTAGGCATCGGCCTCGGTGAACCAGCGTAGTTCGGCCGTGGCCACACCGTAGCGAGAAGCAAAAAAATTGTTCTCGTTGAATCCCCGCAGCGTACGCAGTCCGCCTACCCGGTAGAGGTCGTTGAAGAAAAGGTATTCGTTGAACAAGGCCGCCCCCGTAGCGCGGGTGAGCAATACCAACCGGGGCGTGAGGGGCAAGTAGTGGGCCACGCTGCCGTGCACGTCAAACTGAAGGCTACGGGCGGGTATCGTATCGGCCAGGGCTTGGTCGGAGGTGCGCAGGCCGGGGCGTAGGCGTTTGTTGCCCGCCCGCCCGGTGGCGTGCACTTGCCAGCCCCGGTGCGGATAGAAAAAATCGTCGAGGCTGTTCCAGTCGTAGGCCAGGCCGTAGCTGACCAGGTCGAAGTTGCTGACACCCGCGCCGAAGCGGTTGCCCTGCTCGGCCAGCACGCGCGAGCGCTGGTTGCTCAGCAAAGCCGAAAGACGCCCCGCTCGCAAGGTCTGATAGGCGATGGTAAGCTGGCCTTCCAGGTTCAGAAAGGTAGAGTCTTCTTTGAGCGAATGAAAAGCGCCCCCTACGTCGAGGGGCGAGCCGAGCAGGGCGGGGTGCACATAGGCCAGTTGCAGGGCTTGGCTTTCTTCTTTGAGTCGCTGCCAGTGTGCTTTCAGGTATTTGCCCGAAGCGAAAAGGTTGTGCAGTTCGAGGTTAAACTCGCCCGTCAGCAATGGCCGCCCGCCGCTGCGCTCGTTGGGCAGCAATCCCAGTACGCCGTCAATCTGGTTGATGCGCTGTTTGTCGAGGACAAAGCCGACGCGTGCCCGGTGATCGGCAAAGGTAATGGTAGGGGCCTGCTGCACTTTTAGGTAGGGCGTCTGGCGCAGCAGGCGGACGGCGGCGTCTATGCGCTGCTGGCTGAAGGCTTCGCCGGGCAATAAGCGCAGGTAGCGGCTCATGAAGCGCGGACTGACGGATAAATCGCCTTCGAAGCGCACGCTGTCGAGGGTAATGTGGGGGCCGGGGTCGTAGCGCAGCACGCCGGCCAGTTGCTGGTCGCGGAGGGCGAGCGAATCGAGCCAAAGGCGGGCAAACGGGTAGCCATTGTCTTCGGCGTAGCGGAGCAAACTAATCTCCAGGCGGTGCCACTGCGCGTACCGAAAGGGCTTTTCCCGAAAAAACTTCTCGCGAAAACCTGACCGGATCAGCATGTCTTCGGGTACGTTGCCCGGGTGCAGATAGGCCCAGCGGTAGCGGCTGCCCAGCGAGAGGTGCGCCCGCAGGGTATCACCGTGCCAGTGGAGCGAGTCGGCAGTGGCCAGCAGGTACGAGGCACCGTGGGCAGCTACCAACAACTGCCGAAGCTCGCGCACGGCGCCGAGCGAGTCGGGTAGTTGAGTGCGGTAGCGAAATGACCGCAGCAGGGCATTTTCATCGGCCACCACCGAGGGCTGGAATACCCACGCACCCGCTGATTTGTGAGCGCTGTCGGCGGCCGGCTGTGCCCGGCTTTGCAAAAAACTCGCTCCTAACAGCCCAACGCCCAACAGGCACCGACCCATGAAAAAATGCGGGGCACGAAAAAGGTACAAAAGCCAGTACATAGCTGCGGACAAGTTCGGTCGGGACCGGATGCGTAGGCACAACGTGCAATCGGCTACTTCGGTACCTCTGCACGTCAAAAATTACGGCGCTGTCGGTTATAATTTTTTTTTACAAAGCCTGCCCTGGCATCTTGACCCGTAGCAGAACCGCTCGTACCAAAAAAGTTGTTTGGGCAGGCTGCGTCCTCAATCTTTAACTTTTATTTATGCGCGGTGGCGGGTCTCTATTTACACATACCTTATTGCAAGCAAGCGTGTCACTATTGTGACTTTCATTTTAGCACCTCGCGGCAGCAGCAACCCCGGATGGTCGCTGCCCTGGTGCGCGAGCTCGAGCTGCGCAGCGACTATTTGCAGCATGCACCCCTCGAAACCATTTACCTGGGTGGGGGCACGCCCTCTATCCTGAACGATACCGAGCTGGGCACACTGTTGCGCACCGTGCACGCGCGGTATGCGGTGCTGCCGGGCGCCGAAATTACGCTGGAGGCCAATCCCGACGACCTCACGGCGTCGCGGCTCGACAGCTTTCGGCAGGTGGGGATTAATCGGCTGAGCATCGGCATACAAACTTTCGACGAAGCCCACCTGCGCTGGATGAACCGCGCCCATACTGCCGACGAAGCCCTGGCCTGCGTGCCCCGGGCGCGGGCCGCCGGGTTCGAAAGCCTGAGCGTAGATTTGATTTACGGATTACCCGCCGATGACCACACGCGCTGGACGCGCGATTTGCAGATCGCCAAGTCGTTGCAAGTGCCCCACGTATCGGCCTATTGCCTGACCGTCGAGCCGCGCACGGTGCTGGGCCACCGTTTGGCCAAGGGCCAGATGCAGGACGTACCCGAAGTTTTTGCGGCCGAGCAATTCGAGATGCTGGTGACGGCCCTAACGGCCGACGGCTACGAACACTACGAAATTTCTAATTTTTGCCGCCCCGGCGCCTACGCCCGGCACAATACCAATTACTGGCGCGGGGTGCCTTATCTGGGCATTGGGCCGAGTGCGCATTCGTACGACGGTACGGACCGTCAGCACAACGTAGCGCACAATGCGCATTACATCCGGGCCCTCGAAGCGGGTACGGTGCCCGCCGAAGTGGAAGTGCTGACGCCGGCCGACCGGATCAACGAATACCTGCTGACCAGCCTGCGTACGCAGTGGGGCTGCGACGAGCAGGTGTTGGCCGGGCGCTACGGCTTTACTTTTTCGACTCAGCAGCGGCAATGGCTTTTCCAACTGAAAGCGCGTCAGCTCATTGTACAGACCGATACCCGCTGGCAACTCACCACGGCCGGAAAATTACTCGCTGACCGCATTGCCTCCGATCTTTTTGTATAATTTTATAGAATGATATCAGTATTGTTTTATTGGGCGGGCGATTCGTACCGGGCCGACATGCAGACCGTGCACGATATTTCGCTGCCGCTGTGGCCCGGAGGCGCCAACCCCAACTGTTACTACGCCGAGCCGCCCGCCGCTGAGACCATCCGTACGGAGAGCTTTGTGGGCAGCGTACGCGCAGGCGGCAGTTGCAACTACCAACGGCTGTGCCTGACGCCCCACGGCAACGGTACGCACACAGAAGGCTACGGCCACCTTTCGCCCGCGCCGACCGATACGGTGAACGGCCTTACGCACTACGCCGGGGCCGCCTGGTTGGCTACGCCGTCGCTGACGGCAGCAAGCAATGGCGATCAGTACGTAGGACTGGAAGCCCTGCGGGCGGCCTTGCCCGTTGCCCCTCCGCCCGCCGTAATTGTCCGTACCCGGCCCAACCCGCCCGCAAAGCGCACCCGGCAATATTCGGGCACCAACCCGCCCTATTTGGCGCCCGCAGTGGGTACGTGGCTGGCCGAGCAGGGCGTGCAGCACTTGCTCGTAGACTTGCCCTCCGTAGATCGGGAGTCGGACAAGGGGGCACTGCGTGTCCATCGGGGGTTTTGGAACTATCCGGAGCAGCCGCGCACTGCCACGACCATCACAGAGCTGATTTATGTGCCCGACGAAATACCCGACGGGCTGTATTTGCTACTGCTCACCCTGCCGAATATTGCCCTTGATGCGGTGCCTAGCCGACCTTTACTTTTTCCCGTTACATCTATTTAATATGCTGTCTGCCCGATGCTGAGCACCGATTCTGTCCAATACAAAAAAGACTTCTTTTTGCTGTGCGCCGTTGTGATGTCCTGGAACTATCTGGACAGCGAAGACCGGGCATTGCTTTACGAAGAAGCCGCCAATCGGAACGCCAAAGCCGAGCTGGCCTGGACGATTGGCTTTGTAGAAAAAATACCCGAAACGGCCTACGAACGGGCACGCGCCTGGCTCAAGGTCACGCTGGGCGACTACCCCGCCGACTTGCAGCGGCGCTGCTTTCACGACGTGTGGCAATTCAACCAGCGCAAGGGTTACGTGACCGAGATGGAAGCGGTATCGTTTCTGCGGCTGGCCCAGGACTTCGACCTGGAGCAGGAAATGGCCCGCGCCGTGCGGCGTTCCTGATCATTTTTCCGGGGCCCACCCCTCGCGCTCCAGTTGCGCAGCCTTCTGTTCGACCTCCGCGCGGAGTTGGTCTTTGTAGTGCTGCAGTTGCTGGGCTACGGCCAGGTCGGTGCTGCCGACGATCTGAGCCGCCAAAATGCCCGCGTTGGCCGCGCCGTCGAGGGCCACGGTGGCCACGGGTACGCCCGCGGGCATCTGTAAGATGGACAGCACCGAATCCCAGCCGTCCATTGAATTGCGCGATTTGATGGGCACGCCTATCACCGGCAGGGTGGTGAGCGCCGCCACCATACCGGGCAGGTGCGCCGCGCCGCCGGCGCCAGCCACGATCACGCGCAGACCGCGCGTGCGGGCCGAACGGGCATATTCGAACAGACGCTCGGGCGTGCGGTGTGCCGACACTACGGTGAGTTCGTAGGGTATCTGGAAACGCGCAAGGTACTGGGCAGCGGCCTGCATCACGGGCAGGTCCGAGGTGCTACCCATAATAATTCCGACCAGTGGAGATGGCATGACGACTAAGAGACGATGGGTGGGCAAGGTAGCGGACTTCAGCGTTCGCCCGCCCACTCGGCCGAAAATTGCGCCAGAAATTGCTCCATAAAGGCGTGGCGCTCGGCCGCCAGGCGGCGCCCGGTGGCGGTCTGCATCCGGTCTTTGAGCAGCAAGAGTTTTTCGTGAAAATGCTGGATGGTGTGCCGACTGCCCTGGCGGTACGACTCGAAGTCGTCGTGCAGCACGGGCGACACTTGGGGGTCGTAGATGAGCTGGCCGCGGGCGCCGCCGTAGGCAAACGCCCGGGCAATGCCAATGGCCCCGAGGGCTTCGAGGCGATCGGCATCTTGCACGACGGCGGCTTCGCGCGAAGTTACGGGTGTGTCCACCCCCGCGCCCTTGAAGGACACACTGCCCACGATGGCCACCACGCGGGCTATCAGTTCCGCGTTGGCTTCCTGGGTTTCCAACCATTGTTGTACCAGCCGAGGCCCGGCCGTCAGGTCGCCTCCGTGCAGTTTGTGGTCGCCCACGTCGTGCAGCAGGGCCGCCAGCACCACCACGCCTTCGTCGGCACCCTCGGCGCGGGCTATTTGCTGAGCCAGGCGGCGCACGTTGTCGGTGTGGTACCAATCGTGTCCGGTGCTGTCGTGGGCAAACAGCGTACGGGCGTACTGTTCGGCGGCGGCCACGAGGCGTTCAAGGTTGGGGGATATGTTCGATTGGCTCATTGGGGTTGCGTAGTGCCATCGGTGGTGTTGGGGGCACTGGGGCTGCGCTTGGTAGGGCTGTTGCCCCGCGGGTTGACCCGATCTACGTCGGTGGCCGGAGAGCCGTAACGCGTGGTATCCGGATTGGGCATCTGCACCCCTTGGGGGGTAGGTGGCGGAATGATAGGGCTGCCGTCGGTGACGTTCGTGGCGCTCGGATTGCGCTGGGCAGGCGAGGTAGTCCGGGCGGGCTCGGCACTGGGCGGGGGTACGTCGTAGATGGGGGCAGGCGTAGGTGCCGTCAGTTCGTCACCTTCAGCCGTAGTCGATCGGTTGGTTTGGCAGGAAAACAAGCCGACGGATAGCAAAATACTCGTTATAAGCAAGAGCAAGTACGTGCGCATATCGTTCGTATATTAAAACAAAAGCCGCTAAGCGGCCTCGTTTTATTACGATATAGGGAGCAAAGGGTTGAAAGACGTGAAGCGTACCCCCGCCACGGATAGGCACACTGCGGCCAGCGCGCTTAGAGGCGCACCAAGCGGCGCAGACAAAAATATTGGAGGTTATACTTCCGGCCCGTAGAGGCCGTGAAACCCCAGATGACCTGGGTTTTGCCTTTAAAAATATCGTTGACCAGGTCGCGTTTGCCTTCATAAACCACCTGGCCGTCGAGCGTGGCCGTGATGGTCTGCGTGGTGGGTTCCCACCGGAAACGAAAGCTGTGCAGGCGGTCGTCTTCGAGGTTGAAATCGGGATCGTCGTCGTGCCAGTAGGAGGCAGCCGAGCGGTGCAGGCTGACGCCGTTTTCTAGGTAGGCGGCGTGATCGGCGCCCGGGTCGTTCTGCCGGTAGTTTTGGTAGGTGTCAAACTCAATGGCAATGGAAGGCGTGATGGACGTGCCAAATTCGGGCGACCAGCGTCCGTAGCCAATGCACTCTCCCCAGGTGCCGTAGGCGTCGAAACCACGGGGATCATCGTGAATCACGAACGTGATGCCGTCGGCGCCGTCGTCGTCCTTGTCACCCAGATAAATATCAAATTCGATGTAGAACGGTCCTTCCAAATTCAGGCGGGAAGTGCTGTAGGCAATGCCTTCGCGGTAGGGTGCATCGGGCGTAAGCATTACGCAATCCCCGTTCATATACTGCGCATCGCCCAGAAAGTAAAATTGTGCCGCCGCCGATCCGGTACTCAGCAGGCCCGTCAGCAAAATCAGGTGACGCAGCAACGTTAGCATAGGGATAGGGTGGAATGGATGTTTACAACGAAGTGCGTATGCACAGTCTTGTAACCTCTGCCCGGCGGGTAAGGTTAAACTCCTAGGCCAAAATTCCCCGCTCCTGCGTGGGAAAGGCGCAAGCTACTTTTTAAATACTACTTTTTATGATAAGATCATCACGTACATGTATATGCCTGCTCGCGATGCTGGGCACCTTTTCGGTTGCTTGGTCGCAAGGACAGCCCCGGGAAAGTCAGAACCGAACGCGCGTGGCCAATAACGACGAGGTACAGGTTGGGCAGCGGCCCAAGCAAAATATTCTGGAAATTGCCGAATCGGAAGACCGCCTGCAAAAATTCGTAGACCTGTCGAGCCTGACGCCGACCTTGCAGGGTAAGCTGGCGGCCAAGGGGCCTTTCACCGTGTTTGCGCCCACCGACGCGGCCTTTTCCGAGTTGCCCTACGAGCTTATCGAAGAACTTATGCAAAAAGAAAACCGTGAGCAACTAGCAGGGTTGCTGAACTATCACGTAGTGGAAGGATATTATCCAATGGACAGCCTGCGGGACGGACAGCAATTGCGTACCCTGGCGGGCGTAACCCTTGAAGTAACCGGTACTGTGGGCACCATCCGCATCAACGAAGCGCTCGTGGAAACGCCCGATCAAAGAGCCCTCAACGGCATATTACATATTATAGAAGGTGTATTGATTCCCGTAGAGGGGAAAAAACGGGAGCGTAAATAAATACCAGCTGAGCAAAGGGCACTGGCTCGGCAAAGCAGAAAGCTATGTGGCACCAACGGGTAGAATATTTTTTGCTGGTTTTTTTTGGGACACTCTTGCTGATCCTGGGCGTGGTGGCTTTTTTGCCTCTGCAGCCCTCCGCCCAAGGATGGGGACTCGGGGCGCAAGCCGCTGAATATTTTACGCCAGAACCTTCGCCCGACTACACACCCGAAGAAGTAATACGTCTGCAAATGCGGGCACTGCAGCGCAACAACGACCGCGACGAAGGCATCGCCCTGGCTTTCCGCTTTGCCTCGCCCGCCAACCGACTGGCTACGGGCCCGTTGCCCCGCTTTGCAGCCATGCTGCACGGCGAGGTGTACCAACCCTTGCTCAATTGTCGCCATTTCCGCACCAGCGAGTTGGTTGTGGAAGGAGACAAGGCCCATCAGATTGTGCTGGTCACTACGCGCGAAGGGCGCGAGGCCGCCTACCTTTTTACCCTTACTTGCCAGCGCCTGCCGCCCCACGCCCGCTGCTGGATGACCGACAGCGTAGAGGCACTACAACCCGACCACCCGGCGTTCACGTCGTAAAGCGTGCTTTTCGGTCATGTAGGCGGACAGGCTAGAACAGGCCCTTATCTTTGGTGTATGAATGGGGTAAAATATTTTTTGACAGGGCTGGCCATTTTGCTGAGCGGAAACTCGCTGTTGCATGCGCAGACCGCGCGTGCGCAGCTTTTCAAAGACTTGGAACTGCGCATTGATACGCTCAGCTACCGTTGGTCGGAGAATTATCTTTTCTTCCGGGGCGATAAGCACCTTTATTTTGAATACCAAAGCAACGATCCGGTTTGCGAACTTCGGTTTGCGCCCACGGCGCCGGGCGTAGCCGATGGCTACCGTCTGCAACCTTCCAACGACTATGCAATCCTCGATTCGCTGAAGCGGATGAGCGATGAATACTACCAAACCAAGATAAGGTTTACCAACCTCAATACGTCCGAATTTATCAACTTCGTCATCGTGTCACCCGAAGGACGGGCCGTACAGGAATTTCGTGTGTTTCATTACACCGATACCTACGTCCGTTTCTACCCACCCAACGATGACGTGTATTTGGGGGAAGAAAAAGTGTTCGAACTGGTCACCAACAACCAGGGGAATTTGCAGATTGACAGCCGTTGGGTAGAGGGTGACGGCATTGATTACCGCATCACCGAATCGGGTAATGAACTGCGGCTGCACGTAGTGCCCAAACAGCGCGGCAGCCAAACGCTGGATCTTCAGTTGCGCACTCGCCGTCCGTACGTGGACGAAAACGGACAACTACGCTACACCCTCGACTCGATTTCGCATACGTTCAACGTCAAGACCAGCCGATTGGCCTTTCTGGGCCTGAGTGAAAAGGATGTTACCCTCGACGAAACGGCCCAGCGCGAGGGGGTGGAGGTGCAACTCGAAGACAACCGCTTGCTGGCCCTCGAGAAAACCTACCGCATCGAAGACCGCGAAGAGAAGGGCGGCATCCTGATCGGCGAACTCTTCACGCGCCGCAGCCTGAGCAACGGCCGGGTGCTGT
>DAIMZG010000002.1:0-38963 GCA_036734065.1 Catalimonadaceae bacterium | reverse complement strand
ACGGGTGAGATCAACTATAAAATCGGGGAAGCCTATCGGCTGAGCAACCGTACCCACGAGGCTGCCCCTTTCTACGCCGAAGCCGTAGAGGCCAACGAACCCAAGGAAGACCTCTACTTCCATTACGCGATGGCCGTTAAGGCGCAGGGCGACTACACCAAGGCCACGGAGATGCTCAATAAATACATTCGTACGGGCACCAACATTGACTACATCAACCGCGCCAAGCAGGAAATCAAGAACCTAGGGCAGATCGAAGCCCTAGCTGCCGAGTCGCCCAAGTACAAGGTCGAAAACTTCGAGTCGCTCAATACGCCCGAAGCCGATTATTCGCCGCTCTACCTCAACAACGAGATGATCTTTACCTCGGCCCGGGGCGAAGGAAAAGTCTATGCCGCTACGGGTGGTGGCTTCACCGACCTGTACCGCTTTAGCTTCGATGCCCTGAAAGACTCGGCGACCAGCGCCGTTACGCTCTTCGACAAAAAGCTCAAGATGGAAGGCGTTCATGATGCGGCCGCCACCCTGTCGCCCGATGCCAAAATGCTCGTGTTTGCCCGGGGCAACTCCGGCAAACGCAAAGGCATGCGCGACGTCAACTTGTTCATCAGCTACTACCGCAACAACGAATGGTCGGAGCCGGAACTGCTGCCTGTCAGCGATCCCAAAGCCTTTGATACCTCGCCGGCGTTCTCGCGCGATGGCAAGACGCTCTATTTTGCCTCCAACCGTGAAGGTGGCTTTGGTGGTATAGACTTGTACCAAGCCAAAATGGATCGCAACGGCCGTTGGACGGAGGTGCGCAACATGGGCAGCAAGCTCAATACCAAAGGCAACGAAATGTTCCCCTACGTATCCGACGACGGCAAACTCTATTTTGCCTCCGATGGTCACCCCAGCTTCGGGATGATGGACCTCTTTGTGGCCGAGCGCAGGGATGGCGAAATCAGTGTTGAAAACTTGGGCCAGCCCGTCAATTCGCGCTTCGACGACTTCGGCATTACCTACAAAAATGCCACCGAGGGCTATTTTTCCTCCAACCGCGAAGGCGGCAAGGGCGACGACGACATCTACTACTTCAAAGACGTCTCTTCGACGATTCGCAACGTGGATTTCGTGCTGAGTGGCGTGACGAAAGGACGCGACGAAAGTGGCAACGAAGCCCCCCTGAGCGGCGTCAAGCTCAAGTTGATGAACGGGAGCGAAACCCTGGCCGAAACCACCACGGGCCCCGATGGCTCGTTCGAGTTCCCGCTGCAGCCCCAGTCCAACTACACTGTCATCGGTGAGAAAGAAGAATACTTCACCCGCCGCGATAGCTATTCGACCTACGGCAAAAGCATCCCGCAGGAAGAGCTCGACGCCGACACTACCTTGGTGATGGACTACACCTTTGTGCTCGACAAAATTGTGGTGGACAAGGCGATCGTGCTGGACAATATCTATTACGACCTCAACAAAGCGGACATTCGCCCGGATGCCGCCCAAGAGCTAGACAAACTGGTGGACGTGCTCAACGATAATCCCGACATCTCGGTTGAACTGAGCGCCCACACCGACAGCCGGGGCGATGCGTCCCTTAACCAAAAACTCTCGCAGCGCCGTGCCGAGGCAGCCGTCGAATACATCGTGTCGCGCGGTGTGGCCGCCGAGCGCGTCCAGGCCAAAGGCTACGGGAAAGACAAGCCCGTAGTGCCCAATGCCGAAACGGAAGACGAACACCAACGTAACCGCCGCACCGAGTTCAAGGTGCTGCAAATCAATAAGTAGCCCGTCGCGGCGGACATTGCACGGCGCCGCGCACCTTCGGGGGCTTTCATAAAATAAACAGTCTCTCTTCGGGGAGACTGTTTATTTTTGTGCTACAACCAATACACCTATGGATAAATACGCGCAACGTGGCGTTTCGGCCGACAAAGAGGATGTACACCGGGCCATCCGCCACGTGGACCGGGGGCTGTTTCCCCGCGCATTTTGCAAAGTAGTGCCCGATTTGCTGGGCAACGACCCGGACTTTTGCAATGTGATGCACGCCGACGGGGCGGGTACCAAGTCGTCGCTGGCCTATGCCTATTGGAAAGAAACGGGCGACCTTTCGGTATGGAAAGGTATTGCCCAGGACGCGGTGATCATGAATGTAGATGATTTGCTGTGCATCGGCGTGACGGACAATATTTTGCTCTCCTCCACCATTGGGCGCAACAAAAGCCTCATCCCTGGTGAAGTGATACAAGCGCTGGTAGAAGGCACGGAGGCGGTGCTGGCCGAACTGCGGGCGCACGGTATTGGCATCTTTAGCACCGGGGGCGAAACGGCCGACCTGGGCGACCTGGTACGCACGGTGGTGGTGGACAGCACCGTGACAGCCCGCCTGCGGCGCGACGAAGTGATCAGCAACGACCGCATCCGCCCCGGCGATGTCATCGTCGGGCTGGCTTCGTCCGGACAGGCTACGTACGAAACCGCTTACAACAGCGGCATGGGCAGCAACGGACTTACTTCGGCCCGGCACGAGGTGTTTCGGAAAGACCTGGCCGAATCGTATCCCGAAACCTACGACAACGCCATTCCCAGCTACCTCATCTACACCGGCTCGTACCTGCTCACCGACCGGGTGCCCGGCCTACCCCTCGACATGGGGCGGCTGGTGCTTTCGCCTACGCGCACGTACGCCCCCATTGTCCGGGCGGTGCTGGCCGCACACCGACCGGCCATCCGCGGGATGGTACATTGCAGCGGGGGTGGACAGACCAAGGTGCTGCATTTTGTGGACAAGTTGCACGTGATTAAAGACCAGATGCTGCCCGTGCCGCCCCTTTTCCGGCTCATTCAAGCGCAGAGCGGCACGAACTGGCAGGAGATGTACAAGGTGTTCAACATGGGTCATCGGTTCGAAATCTACACCGATCCGCACACGGCGCACGACATTATGGACATTGCGGCTCGTTACGACGTGGAAGCGCAGGTGATCGGACGCGTGGAAGCCAGCGACCGTCCCCGCCTGACCATCCGCAGCGACTACGGCGAGTTCACGTGGGGCGAGGCGTGAAAAGGCTCATTGCATCAGTTCGCGCAGCACTCCCAGCGATTTGAGTTCGGCAAAATTGGCCACGTGGCGGCGGTAGAGCACCAGAATGTGCGCCAGCAATGAACGCCGCACCGCGATCGGCAGGCTGAGCGGATGGGCATAGGGCCGATGAAGCAACTGGCGCAGGGCCGCCACCTCGGCCGCATCGGCCACCGAAGCCCAGCCCTCGGTTTCGAAGACCTCTTCGTAAAAATGATCGGCCGACTCGGGAAAAAAGCCCAGGAAGCGGCTGAGTTGCAGCAAAAATTGCAGGTGGAAATTCTCGAAGCGCGTGGTCAGCCCGTCGAATACCAGCAGACTATCCCACAGAAACCGGAAGAGGGCGGGGTTAGATTCGGCCTCCTCGCGGATGGCGCGAACCAGCACCTCGGCCATGAACATCGTCATGCCCGATTTGTGAAAGTCGAGGGGAATGTGCTGGTACGTGTAGGCGCAGCGCAACTCGGAAATGCGCTGCAAGGGCTGCTCGGCACGGTTGCTTTCGCGTTGATAGACGACCAGGTCGAGCAAGGTGAGGGGTTGCAACAACGCCATGCGCGAGGGGGTAGCTTTGCGCGGCGGCGTGCGTACGCCGTTGAGCAGGTAACTGCGCAGGCCGAGTTGCTCAGTGTACATTCGGACAATGAGCGAGGTTTCCCGGTACCGGAGGGTGCCGAGCACGATGCCTCGGGTTTTTTGCAACATATTAGTCTATTACGGCAATCTTGGTGACGAAGGTCTCGTCGCCTTCCAGGTCGGCGCTGAATACCAGGTAGATGCCCGTTTGCGCCCGGCGGCCGTTGTAGTCGCGGCGGTTCCAGGTGGCCGTGCCGCCATTGGCCCGCGTCTCGAAGATGAGTTTGCCCGACACGTCGGTGATCTTGACGACGGCGTTGGCCGCCAGCCCCGAAATAGCCACCGTGCCCTGAAATTCGGGCCGTACCGGATTGGGAAACACCTTGACATCGGTGTGCGTCTGTGTGGCGCGGGTGGCGTCGCTGCGGTAGGAATAGACGCCGCGGGCCGTAGCGGCAAACACCTCGCCCGTCACGTCGTTGATGGCCAGCCGGATCACTTCGTTGGTGGGCAAGGGGCTGTTGCGCGTATTAAAAAAATTGAGCTGCTCGCTGCCATCCGGCGAAAACAGGTACAGCCCGTTGGCCGTGCCCACCCACTTCCGATTGCCGCCGTCCACGGCCAGGCTGAGGATCGGCTCGTCTTCGAGTAGGATCGTAAACAGGTTTTCGCCAACCCGAAAGCGCGGCCGATCGGCATTGACGGCCCCCTCGAAGACGAAGGCGGTATTGCGAAACACGGCGGGCCCGCGCGAAGTGGCCACCCAGATATCGCCATTTTGGTCGGCTAAAATGTCGCGCACGGTATTGCTGGGCAGCCCGCCTTGTCCTTCCTGGCTAACCAGGTTGCGGGCGCGGCCCGTGCGCGGATCAAACACGCCCACGCCCCCTTCGCCGGTAATCATCATCCAGACAAATCCGTTGCCGTCAATGGCTAGCTTGAGAGGACTCCGCCGATCGCTGATGCTGAGAAAGTCAAAGTCGTAGGTCTGAAAATTGCCTTCGCGGTCGAGCGACTTGAGGTGTTCGTTGGGCAAGGTGGACTGGGCGATCCAGAGGGTGCCGACCTGATCCACGGCCAGGCCCGACACGCGCACGAAGTCGAAGCCCGGGTCGGCACCCGGCAGGGCCGTGGCCAGCAGGCTGTTGGCCGGGTTGAAAAGGGTCACCTGACTGTCGGCTGCAATTTCGAGCAAGCCCTCGCCGTGCATGCCGATGTAGAGCTTGTCAGTAACGGGATTGTACGCCGCCGTGGTAGCGTCGAAGAGCAGATGCCCGTCCAACTGCACGATGCTCTGCCATTGGGTACCGTCGAGGACGGAAAAGCCTTCGAGGTTGCGCTGCTGCACAAGGTTACCCTGATCGAAGCCCCCGTGGAGCAGGATGACCCGGTCGTTGTAGCTGTAAAGGTCATGAATGCCGACACCCCGCGGCCCGTTGGGGCTGACCGACACCAGCGCCGTATCGCGTTGGCTCAGCAAACCCGCCGAAGGACTGGCCAGCCAGGCCGCACCCGCCGCATCCCGTAGGGCATCCACTACGTCCACGGTACGGATGTCTTGGCTGCGGGCCACCACCTCGCCGCCCCGAATTTGCCATAGGCCCGTAAAGGTGCTCACCAACAAGTGGCTGTCTTCGGTGCGTAGTCCCTGTACGAACAGAAAGTCGGGCACCAAGGGGGAGCGCGTCCACGCCTGGCCATCGAACTGGTAAAGCCCCGTACCGACGGGGGCGGCGTACACCGCATCTTCGTGCGTAGCCAAAAACCGGATGGGGGCCGGGGGTAAGCCATCCGCGCCCGGCAAAAAGCGGGTCAGGGTCTGGGGCTGCGGCAGGCCGTCGGCCCCCAGGCGCAGCCGCACTACGCCGTCGGTGGTGGCCAACCAGAGTGCATCTTCCAGCACGGTAGCGTCGAAAATTTCTACCTGACTGCCGTCGGTGCCCAAATTCAGGAAAGCCGCCCGAAACTCGTCGCGCACCAGGTCGAGTACCACCAGCCCGAAGCCCGTGGCAACGTAGGCCAGTTCGCCACGAAAAGCGACCTGGTTGATGCGGCGCGCGCCCACCAGGTTTTCCTGACGGGCAATGTCGCGCAGGATGGTCACGCGCTGGCCCCGCAACAAGTCAATATTACCGCCCTCGTAGCCCACAAAGAGCACATCGCGTTCGGCATAGTAGCGCAGCCGCGTAATGCCCACCTCCGAAAAACCATCCAGCCGCGAAAGTGTGCGGAGGGTGCTGTCGGCCTGATCGAAATAAAAAAAATTGGTTGGCGACGCGCTGTAGATCCGCGTGCCCACCCGGGCCACGGTGCGCGATTGGGTGTAATTGAGGTGGGTGCGCCAGGTGCCAATGGGCGTTGGGGCCGATACGGTACGTTGCGCCAGTGTGGTGGCGAACGTTCCGCAAAAAAGCAGTAGAGAGAAAATGTATTTCATGCGCAGCAACAGAGCCTTTATAACGACGGCGGAGGGGTATTCTGTACAGAAGAACCCGGCGAAGGGTGTCCGGCCGATTGACCCTTGCGAAAGCAGGCCCGGCAGCGCGGCTCGTAGTGTTGTTTTTCGCCCAGCAAGACTTGCTCGCGTTCGGCACTGAGGCGATACGAATAGGAAGCGACGGCGCCACAACGCGCGCAAATGGCGTGCACCTTGGTGACAAACTCGGCGGTGGCCATCAGCGCGGGCATGGGGCCGAAGGGGCGGCCGCCGTAGTCCATGTCCAGCCCGGCGATGATCACGCGCGTACCCCCATCGGCTAGTTGGGTGCAAACTTCTACCAGGCTTTCGTCAAAAAACTGCGCTTCGTCAATACCTACTACGTCGCAACCTCCGGCCAGCAGGTGCATGTCGCCGGGCATCGAGATGGGCGTCGAGCGGATGGTCAGGGCGCTGTGCGACACAATGTCGGTGTCGTCGTAGCGCTTGTCGAGGCTGGGCTTGAAAATCTCGACGCGCTGCCGGGCAATTTGCGCCCGGCGCAGGCGGCGGATCAGTTCTTCGGTTTTGCCCGAAAACATCGAGCCGCAGATCACCTCTATCCAGCCCGAAGGGGCCGGATGCCGGGAAGGGTGACCAAAGTGAGGCTCGATGAACATGGGTCAGTCCGTGTAGGTAAGGTGCGGCAATCGGCAAGGCGTCGGTACGCTGACCAGCACTTCGCCTTCTGCCAGGTACGTTTGGCAGGCCAGCCGCTCGTCGTCGCGCAGGCGGTGCTGGACACGGAAGCGCATTTCGGCCGCCGAAGGCTCGCTGAGGTGTTGGGCGCCGTCTAATATGCGCATTCGGCACGTGGTGCACCGCCCCCGACCGCCGCAGGCGTACATCCAGTCGAGGGCCTGCGCGTGCAGGTGGGCCAATACCGACCGGGCAGGGTCTGCGATGGACACTGCTTTGTGGTTGAGGCTACGTATGACTAACTTTGACATGATTTGAATGACAAAAAAACGCATTATGGCGTTGGAGAACAAACTTAACCGCCCGGCCATTGAGCGCTACGCCCGCGATTTTGCCAGCAAGCAAGTCAATACTTTTTTTGGCCGCCATCAAACGGCCGACGGTCAGCAGTTGCTGGACCTGACCCCCATTCGTCAGGTGAACATGTTTGTGCTCAAGGCGCTCTACGACCGTTGGCAGCAGGAGGCGCAAAAGCTGCGCAGCCCCTACTTCGACTACCAGCATCCGGAGGTCAAGGAGGGGATGCAGCGCTTTCTCAACGTGCTTTCTCAGCACATTGCCGTCGGGCGCAACGACCTAGAGCCTCTGCTCGTGCAGGCCACGGCCGACACGCTCGTGCTGGCCCTGGCGCCCGTGGTGTACTTCAGCGAAGAAACCGAACGCAACGCCCGCCCGGTGATTACGGTGGTGCGCCTGAAAGAAATTAGCAAGTACGTAGAACTGAACAATGCCCTGATCCGGCAGGTAATCCGCGAACTGGAGTCTGACCGCAAGGAAGTCTTTGCGGGTGAGGCGGTCCGGTTTTTTCACAAAGCCCGGCAGGAAAATGCGCTGCGGCTGGCCGACCCGAATGAGCTGCTGAAAGCATTTAGTCAGGTGTTAGGTGTACAACTGGCCGACCTGACCGTGGACGACGGTACGTCGGCTTTGCCCGAAAATCGCCGACCGGTGGTGCCGCCCGATGCCCAGCGCGCCGAGCCTTCCCCGACGGCGGCGGAGATGCCCGCGCCCGAACCTGCGCCCGAACGAGCCCCAGTGCCGGAGTCGTCACCCGCTCCAGTGCCCGCAACCGAGGCGGATGCGTCGGCAGTAGCCGCCCCGGCCAAACCCACGCCTCCCGACAATACCCCTTCCAAACCCCAAACCCTGCACGAAAAGCTGAGTAAGGAAACGCCGCCTGCCGACAGCCTGGCCGAAAGACTTCAGAAGCAACCCATCGAGAGCATCCGGCAAGCCATCCCGATTCACCAGAAGTTTATGTTCATCAACGAGCTGTTTCAGGGCGACAACGTCACTTGGGCCGTGGCCGTCAACGAACTGGAAGAAAGTGTTTCGCTGGAGCAGGCCCACCAGTTGCTGCGCGAAAAATACGCCCCCCGCTACGCCTGGAACCTAGAAGCGGCCCCGGCGACAGAGTTGATGGCCATCGTCGAGCGAAAGTTTATCCGCTGAGCGGTGTCTGAACAACGCTTGGCCGGACGGTCAGCACCTATCCGCAGTCATCCTGGTTGGCAGGTTATAAACGATACGAAGTGGAGTCGCCCGAAGGTCCCCGCACTTTTTCGCTGATTGGCTTCGCACGGCTCGTGCGGCTGGGCAACTTGCTGCTCATCGTGTTGACACAATACGTAGCGGGCATCTTCCTGATCGGAGAAGTCGGCGATTGGCGTATGCGGCTGGCCGATCCGGCCCTGTTGCTCATTGCCCTTTCGACGGCCTGCATCGCCGCGGGTGGCTACATCATCAACGACTATTACGACGTCAAGATTGACGTCATCAACCGCCCTGATCGGGTAGTGATTGACCGGCTGCTCAAGCGGCGGGTGGCCATGGGTGCGCACCTGGTGCTCAGTCTGGTCGGCATTGCCCTGGGCGGGCTGTTGGGCTGGCGCGTGCTGGCCCTCAATGCCCTTTCGGTGTTTTTGCTCTGGCTTTATTCCAACCAACTCAAGCGGTTGCCGCTGGTGGGCAACGTGACGGTTTCGTTGCTCACGGCCCTGACGCTGGTGGTGATGGCGGCCTACTACCGCCAGAACGAGCTATTGCTGCTGATCTTTGCCACCTACGCCTTCTTTATCACCCTCGTGCGCGAGGTGGTCAAAGACATGGAGGACATGCGGGGCGACGCCACCCACGGCTGCCGAACATTGCCCATCGTTTGGGGCGTGCGGCGCACCAAGCAACTGCTCTACGTGCTGATTGCCGTATTCATTGCCGTGCTGTTTTCCATGTCCGGTCAGCTTCCCAACCCCCTGATCGGGTATTTTTTCTTCGTGTTGCTCGTGCCCATCACCTGGCTGGTCATCCGGCTGGTCTATGCCGACACGGTACGGGCCTACGGTTATTTGAGCCGCCTCTGCAAAGCCATCATGCTGCTGGGGGTGCTGAGCATGGTTTTTCTCTGAAGAAATCGAAAGTGCTTCTTTTCTTACGCTACCGGATGTACCCCTACGGATTGCCTTATCTTCGGGAGATTAATCGCCTGTTCATGACATTACGCATGCTGATTTTCGGGACTTTGCTGGCCTTGGCAAGTACCGCACAAGCCCAGGAGGTGGCCGGGAGCGTCCGCCAACTGCTGGCCACTTATGAAACGGCCTTGCAGCGCATCGGCGACCCTGCGCTGTCGCCCCGCGACGTGGGCCAGGCCAAAAAAGAACTGCTCGACCTACTGGTGTCTAACCAGATTTCCGTCTGGAACGACCTGGACACCACCGACGAGGCCGCACTGGTTTCCGTGTTTCAATACGTACAGCAGGAGATGCCCGCGCGTTTTCCGGCGGGAGTGCAGACCACCCTGGCGCACGAACAGTTGCGGTTGGGACGCCCCACCTACGATTCGGTGCGGGCCTGTGCCGTGCTGGAAGTGCGCGTACCCAAACAATTGCGCTGGTTTGCGTTGGTACCCCCCGAACTGGCCGATGCGGACACCGCCCCGCCGCCCGTGGCGATGGACACCGTATGGCATAGCCACGAAGTGCCCCTGAGTGTTTTTGTGCAATACCAACCCGACCAGCCGAATACGGCGCGGATTGCGGCCATTTCGGCCGCCGGCCAACCGCCCAAGTGGTTGCCCCTGCCGCCGCTGGTGGCCTGGTGGCACGAAGAACTCGACGACACTTGGCGCAAAATGCTGATGGACAAATACCGCCAGCAGCGCTATCCCGACAATTACAACCTCAACAACCTGGTCAATCAGCGGGAAATGTCCCTGCGTGGCTTGGCTACGGCCGATTTTGCGCCGCTGGCCAAGTTTGGAAACTTGCGCAAGCTCGACTTGCAAGGAACGCTGATTGCCGACCTGGAACCGCTGGCGCGGCTGATGCAACTCGAAGAACTCGATATTTCTCAGACCAAAGTTCAGCACTTGACCGGGCTGGAGAATCTGCAGCGGTTGGTGGTGCTGCGGGCGCAGGGTCTGGGCCTTACCGACCTGACGCCCATCGCGAAGGCCACCCGCCTGATCGAACTGAACATCACCAGCAATGCAGTAGAAGACTTGTCGCCGTTGGCCAACCTGAAGGCCTTGCAAGACTTACAATTGGCGCATAATCAGGTAGTTGACTTATCGCCGATTGGCGAAATGCCCGTGTTGCAGAAGTTAGTCATTGGCCGCAACAAGGTCAAGAGCCTGGCCCCGCTGAGCAAACTCCCCGAGCTGGTTTATCTGGATATTTTCAGTACCGACATCACCGATCTGGAAGCCGTACGCCCCCTCCAGAAACTGATTCATCTCAATGCGGGGGGTAATCCGATCACCAGCCTGGAGCCCGTCGCGCACCTGCGCTACCTGATTCATCTCAACGTAAGCGAGACACGCATTAAAGACCTGGGGGCGGTCAAGAATTTCGCGTACCTCGAAGCGCTCGATTGTTCCAATACGGGCATCGCCGAGCTGGGCCCGGTGCATAACCTGGATCGGATTCGGGAGCTGAAGATATTCTACACCAAGATCACCGTCAAGGACAAAGATCGCTTCAAAAAGCGCCATCCCGACTGCCGGATCACTTACTACTAAACGGGCGCGTTGGCGTAGCGGACGGCGAGTTTGTCAACGACATAGTCTATTTCTTCGGCCGTGTTGTAGCGCCCGAACGAGAAACGCACTGCCCCGCGTCGGGGATCGCAATGCAAGGCGCGCAGTACGTGCGAGCCGATCTCGGAGCCGCTCGAGCAGGCACTGCCGCCCGAAGCCGATATTTGCTCAATGTCGAGGTTGAACAGCAGCATATCGTCCATTTCGTGGGGGGGCAGGCTGACGTTCAACACGGTGTACAGACTATTTTCGTGGTCAGTACAATTGCCATTAAAGGCAATTCCGGGAATTTTGGCCACGAGGCGATCTTGCATCCGGGCTTTGAGTTGGCCGATGTGCTGCGCGTGCTCGGCACGGTTCGCACAAGCCAGTTCGAGCGCCTTGGCCAACCCTACGACGCCCGCCACGTTTTCAGTGCCGCCGCGCTGGTTGCGCTCCTGCGCACCACCCGACACAAAAGGAGGAATTTGTACCCCTGTGCGTACGTAGAGCAGCCCTATTCCCTTGGGGCCGTGCAGCTTGTGGGCCGAGCCAACCACAAAATCAACGGGCCAGTGAGCCAGATCAAAGTCATAATGGCCCAGCGTCTGTACCGTGTCGGAGTGGAAAAGGGCGCCGTGTGCCTGACAGATCGCCCCGATGGCCATGACGTCGTTGAGGTTGCCCACTTCGTTGTTGCCGTGCATGAGCGACACGACGGCCGGTGGTTGGTCGCGCAGCAGCGATTCGAGGTGGGCCAGGTCAATCTGGCCCGCTGCGTTGTGCGTCACCCATTCTATTTGGGCTTCTCCGGCGTTGGCCAACGCTTCGGCGCAGTGCAATACAGCGTGGTGTTCGAGGGGACTGGTAACAATTCGGCGACGGCCCAAACCCCGAACAGCGCCCACCAGGGCCGTATTGTCGGCCTCGGTGCCGCCCGAAGTGAAGCAAATTTCGGCGGGTGCGGCTCCTAGTAGTTCAGCGATTTGTTTACGAGCCTTTTCAAGAGCGGCCCGGGCGGCCCGTCCGTGCGTGTGGATCGAAGACGGATTGCCAAAATGGGTTTGCCAATAGGGAAGCATGGCCTCCAGCACGGCCGGATCCAGAGGAGTAGTGGCCGCGTTGTCTAAGTAAACCCGCATACGTTACGCTTTTTCGGTGATGATTTCCTTGATGTCGGAAATGATTTTGTTGGCCAATGCTTCGGCAGTGGCCATCGTGGGCGATTCGGAATAGATGCGAATGATCGGTTCGGTGTTAGAGCGGCGCAAATGCACCCATTGCTCGTCGAAATCAATCTTCACTCCGTCAATATCGTTGATCGGCTGTTTGCGATATTTCTCTTTGATGGACTTCAGCACCCGATCCACATCAATTTCGGGAGTGAGTTCGATCTTATTTTTCGAGATGTAATAGTTCGGATACGAGCCCCGCAGCATCGAGGCGGTTTTGCCGTATTTGGCCAGGTGCGTCAGGAACAGGGCAATGCCCACCAACGCATCGCGGCCATAGTGCAGGGGCGGATAGATGACGCCCCCGTTGCCTTCGCCGCCGATAACGGCGCCTACCTCTTTCATCAGGGTGACTACGTTGACTTCGCCCACGGCGGAAGCAAAGTATTGGCCCCCGGCTTTTTCGGTGATGTCGCGCAGGGCTCGCGTCGAAGACAGGTTCGACACGGTGTGCTTATCGCCGTCTTTGGTATGCTTCAGCACGTAGTCAGCCACCGCTACGAGGGTATATTCCTCTCCGAAGGGCGTGCCGTCTTCACGGACAAAAGCCAGGCGGTCCACATCCGGATCTACCGCAATACCCAGGTGGTAATTGCCGCGCTCCATTTCGTGACACAAAAAGGTCAGGTGTTCGGGCAGGGGCTCGGGGTTGTGCGGAAAGTGGCCATCGGGTTCGCAGAAAAATTTCTGAATCTGTTTCACGCCCAAAGCTTCCAGGAGCATCGGCACGGCAATACCGCCCGTAGAATTGACGCAGTCCAGCGCGATGCGAAAATTCTTTTTCTCGATGGCCTTTCGGTCCACCAACGGCAGGGCCAGAATGGCACTGATGTGCTTCTGCAAATAGGTATCGTCGGTGCAATAGGCGCCCAGATGCTTGACCTCGGCGTATTCGATGGGCTGCTCGGCCAGTTGCAATACGGCCGCACCTTCGGCATCGGATATAAACTCGCCGTGTTGGTTGAGCAACTTGAGGGCATTCCACTGCACGGGATTGTGGCTGGCCGTGATGATGAGCCCGCCGCCGGCTTGTTCGGCTACGACGGCCAGTTCGACCGTGGGCGTGGTGGAAAGCCCCAAATCCGTGACGCGCACCCCCACACTCTGGAGGGCACCGCTCACCAGCGAAGAAACCATCAGGCCCGAAGGCCGCGCATCGCGCCCGATCACTATGTGCGGATTGCGCGTGGTTTGGCGTACCCAAAGGCCAAAAGCCGAGGCAAAACGCACGATGTCGGGCGGTGTGAGCCCGTGGCCTGGCTGTCCGCCAATGGTGCCCCGAATGCCGGAAATAGAACTGATGAGAGTCACTGCTTCACGAGAAAGATGAGAATCAACTGAAAGTGGAGTAGGAAGCTAGATCGTTGTTACCGATTTGCCAATCTGGGGCATTTTGGCAGATCGCACATCCTGCGTGGCGTTGTCGCAGGTGCCGGGCTCTTTGCCGCAGCCACACTTTAGCCCTTTGCGTTGCAAAAAGGGATTCTGCGTGGCGCACGTACCCCTGAACTCGCCCTTCTCGAGCAGCAGCATGCGTACCGACATAAGTACGATAAACAATAGCAGAAAACCAGTAGTAAGCAGAAAAGTTGCCATATCGGATAGGATCAGTAATTGTCAAAATTAGCAAAAATTGCCGTACCGGAACCGCTGTGGCCTTTCGAAAGTTTCGGCGGCGAACGACGGGGAAGCGTTTCAAAATAAGAAAACCCGTCAGCCTGTAAGCAGACGGGTTTCTGACAAGTATGTTCCACCTATCAGGTAGAAGAAGAACTTTCAGCTAGCCTGCGGACCTCTGCTGGCTACCAGTCGAATGCCCAGATTTACTTCTTTGTTGATGATCCGGTCGCGTACCGAAGCATCAGAGCCATAACTAACATTCCATTGCGTACGATCAATGTTAAAACGTGCTTCGGCAGCGAGTTGTTCCTCATCCATGCCCACCCGGGCCGGGAAGGTGATGCTCTTGGTCTCGCCACGCATGGTCAGGTTGCCCGTAATCAGGTGAGTAGGGTTGCTGATGCGGTATTCGCCTTCGCCACCCGCACTGCTGTCGGCCGGGAAGGGGCGTACCTGCGTTACCTCAAACCTGGCCGTAGGGTATTCCGACACCTTAAAAAAGTCTTCGCTTTTAAGGTGTCCCTCTAGTTTGGCCTTGTCTTCGGCCTCCATGTCGTCGGTAGTGCGCAACGATTCCATGTCAATGGTAAAATTGCCGGCCACGATGCGGTCGTCTTCCACAGCCAGCGTACCTTCCTGGATGTCGAACACGCCTTCGTGCTTGTCGCCAATGAGTTTGGATCCCACCCAGATGATTTGGCTTTGTTGGGGCTGAACGTCGTAGCGCGTGGCAGCGGCGCTGGCGTCGGCTACTTCGCGGGCCTCCGAAGCCTCGGCTTTGTCGCTTTCGGGCGCAGAGCCGCACCCTGCCCAAATCAAGATGGCAACTGCGGCATACATAAAAGGCTGAATTTTCTTCATATTTTCGGAAAATTTTGAGAATGGGTTTCGATTCCGTCCAACGAATGCGCGCTGCGAAAAGTTGACCCGGGGCGGGAAAACACGAGGATTACGGACAGGCCAATTTTGCATTACCTTTGGGTGGCGTAGGCAGCTTTCTTGCCCGTCCTCGATATTCTGCGGATCGAGGCGTTCACAAAAAATTCTACATAACCACTGCTTGACCTTGCTAAACATGAAAAAAATTCTGGTACCCACTGATTTTTCCGACGAAGCTACCGCCGCCCTGCATTACGCCCATACGCTAGCTAAAGCCCTGAAGGCTGAAATTCATCTGCTGCACGCCGTGATGCCCTATGGCTCGTCGGTGTTGCCTATCCCGGGCGTAGGTGCCGACCAGAACGTGGGCGACCCGGGCATGATGCCCCGGACGATGGAGCATATCAAACAGAAAATGGAAGCCCTGATAGCCGAACCGGCCTTTTCGGGCACTGAAATGTACTACACAGTATCTGTCGAGCGGGTAGCTTACCGAATCGAGAGTTACGTAAAAGACCACGAGATTGACCTTGTGGTGATGGGTACCAGCGGGGCCGACGGCCTCGACGAAATGCTCATTGGCTCCAATACCGAAAAAGTGGTGCGCCGCGCTGTCTGTCCCATTATCGCCGTGAAGGCCGACACGCCTGCCGGAAAGCTCGATCACATCGTGTTTGCGACCGATGGCGCCGAAAAGTCGGGCAAAATCGTCCGCACGTTGCAATCTTTACAGAAGGCTTTTGGCTCGAAGTTGCATTTGCTGACAGTCAATACGGCCAGCCGCTTCAGCAACACGCGTACCCTGCGCCAGCGGCTGCAGCACTTTGCCGAACAGCACCAGCTCGACAATTATACCATTAACATCTACAACGATGCCAGCGAAGAAGACGGCATCATCTACTTCGCCGACGAGTTGGGCGCCGACCTGATCGCCCTCGTGACGCACGGGCGCACGGGACTCGCTCACCTGTTTCGGGGTAGCGTGGCCGAAGGGCTCGTAAACCATGACCAACGGCCCGTACTGACTTTCAACTTGCGCTTTGTGCAATAGCGGCAGGGCGCTGCCAATGCCCCCCGCACGGACGCGCAAACGCGTACGCCACCACTTTTTGTTTTCTGATATTCTGTGAACCACCACGCTCGTCGCTCGCGCTTGCTCTTTGTGGTCAACCCGGTTTCCGGATTTGCGCGGCGCATCAATTTCCCGGCCTTGCTGGCCCAATACCTCGACCGCTCTCACATCCACGACCGGGTAGTGCGCACGTCGGGGCCGGGACATGCCTTCGATTTGGCCAGTGCGGCCGTTGCCGAAGGCTACGACGGCGTAGTATCTATCGGGGGCGACGGCACAGTCAACGAAATTGGGAGTGCCCTACTGGGTACCACCACCAGCCTGGGGATCATTCCCGTAGGATCGGGTAACGGCTTGGCCCGCCACTTGGGCATTCCGCTGCGCCCGGCGTTGGCGGTGCGGCTGCTTACCAACGGGAGGTTTCTTACCATTGACAGCGGCTCGCTCAATGGACAACCGTTTTTTTGTACGATGGGCGTGGGCTTCGACGCCGAAGTGGGCCACGCCTTCGCTACCGGACCCCGGCGGGGTTTTGGGCAGTACCTCCGAGTAGGCTGGCGTACATTCCGGCAGTATCAACCTGTTCAGCATCGCTTTGAGGCCGACGGCCGTCATTACGAACAAGATGCGTTCGTCATGACAGTGGCCAACGCCTCGCAATACGGCAACAATGCCCACATTGCTCCGCAAGCCGATATCGCCGACGGTTGGCTTGACTTGTGTTGGCTGGCGCCTTTTCCCGTTTGGCGGGCGGCCGATTACGTTCGGCGCCTGTTTGGCGACTCACTGCCCGAAGTACCTCACTACGGTACCCGGCGCGTCCGCCGTCTTTGCATCGAAGCCGAGCCGGGCTTGTACTACCACCTTGACGGCGAACCGCAGCGGGCTGAAGGCCCGCTGCACGTGCGGGTATACCCGCAGTCGTTGCGGGTTATCGTGCCTTTTGGCTCGGAAGGACCCCGTTGTTCCTGACCAAACCCTAAATTGCCACTATGAGTCCATCTTCTCGCCATCGCGACCGCCAAGGAATTGTGTATTCGACCGATTCGCAACACAACTACGAGTACGAACGAGCCGACGAACCCACCACGCTACCGCCCGCTCAGCAACAATTGTCCGTAGCGCTCGACCGGAAGGGGAGGGGAGGCAAGCAAGTGACGCTTGTCACTGGCTTTGTGGGCAAGGCCGAAGACCTGAGCCAGCTGAGTAAGGTGCTCAAGTCTTTCTGTGGTACGGGGGGCGCCGCCAAAGAAGGTCAGATTGTCATCCAGGGGGATTTTCGCGATAAAATCGTGCAGAAGCTCGAGAAAGAAGGATACCGTACAAAGCGTCGCTGACTGCCACGGGGCGGTAAACTAGGCAAACTAAATACTCCGTGGCGGGTTGTCCTCCTGAAAATATCTTGTCAGGTACCCATGAAAAAGCGTACTCGCCAGCAGCGCAATTGGTGGCGTGTAGTCGCCGTGTCTGCGGGTTTGCTGCTCATGCTACGTGTCTTGCTGGGAGGCGTGCAGTTCCGACATTCCGACGAAGAGATCGTGGCGAGTTTTGGCCAAGGCAATTTTATACCCCAGGTAGGTCGCTACGCAGTGGGAGGCCATACCATCCGCTACGTATCCGTAGGGGCCGACAGCCTGCCCGTGGTGGTGCTCGTACACGGCGCACCGAGTTCACTGAGCGGCTATTCGGCCTACTTACGCGACAGTTTGCTGCTACGCCACGTCCGACTGGTAGCCGTTGACCGACCCGGCTACGGCTACTCTGACTTTGGGGCCTCGGTAACTTCCATTCGGGAACAGGCCCGGCTGCTGGCGCCGCTGTTGCGGCAATTTCGGCAAAGACCTTTGGTGTTGGTAGGCTCTTCGTACGGCGGGGCTGTGATCGCCCGCCTGGCCATGGATCACCCCGAGGCAGTAGATGGTCTGGTGCTGATCTCGGCCGCCCTGGCGCCCGGACTAGAAAAAACCTACTGGATTTCCTACCCGGCCAACTGGCTACCGTTCCGCTGGCTGGTGCCTACGCTGTTGCGTGTAGCCAACGACGAAAAACTTTCGCATCGGCAGAGCCTGGAAGAAATGCTGCCCGACTGGCCCCGCATTCGGGCGGGTGTCACGCTGTTGCACGGCGAGCGGGACGGACTGGTGTATTACGAAAACGCTGCTTTTGCCGAGCAGCAGCTTACCAATGCGGCCGACGTCTGTCTGGTGTCTGTACCCGACGAAGGACACGGCCTGCCCTGGTCACGCTTCGAACTGGTGCGCACAGCCATTCTAGAACGAGTAGCCGCGTCTGAACCGTGAAAGAGCCCACAATCGTTTATTTGCTATGCTCAAAATAGCGTACACTGACTTATACGCACATCCTCTGCCGGAGGGCCATCGCTTCCCGATGGCCAAATACGAACTTCTGCCCCAGCAGCTTTGCTACGAAGGCACCGTAACGGCCGATAATTTCTTTGCGCCGCCCCCCCTGCCTGAAGCCGATTTGCTGGCTGTGCACGATGCCCACTATTGGGGGCGGCTCAAAGCGGGCACGCTCAGCAAGGCCGAAATCCGGCGGACGGGCTTTCCGCTGTCGCCGCAGCTCGTCGAGCGCGAAATCGTCATCGCGCAGGGCACCGTCATGGCGGCTCAATTTGCCATGCAACACGGTGTGGCCATGAACATCGCGGGTGGTACGCACCACGCCTTTGCCGACCGGGGCGAAGGCTTTTGCCTGCTCAACGACATTGCCATTGCGGCCCGTTACCTGTTGCGTCACCAGTTGGCCCGCCAGGTACTGGTTGTAGATTTGGATGTACACCAGGGCAATGGCACGGCCAAGTTGTTCGCGGACGAACCGGCTGTGTTTACCCTGAGTGTACACGGCGCCAACAATTATCCTACGCACAAGGAAACCTCTGACCTGGACATTGGCCTGCCCGATGGCACCGACGATGCGCACTATTTGCGCACCCTGCGCCAGACCCTGCCGCGCCTGCTCGACGAGGTGCAACCAGACTTCGTATTCTTCCAATCGGGCGTGGACGTGCTGGCTTCTGATCAGTTGGGACGCCTGGGTCTTTCGACAGCAGGATGCCGGCAGCGTGACGCGTACGTGTTTACTATTTGCAAGCAGCACCGGGTACCGGTGGTGGCTTGTATGGGAGGGGGTTATTCGCGTCGTCTGGCTGACATTATAGAAGCACATGCGAATACATACCGGGTAGCACAGGAAATATTCTTTTAAAAAAGTTCGATAATCACAACTTTATAATCATTCTAAATTACTAGCGGAAAACGCACTCTTTTAATCGAAATCTACTTTTTCGTTGTAAAATAGTGAGCGTTCAGATGCTACCTACGGAGCCTTACTGACCCTCCTTATTTGTGAGGAAAGTCATTTGAAAAAGATGGCTTGCCTAAGTACCTTTGTTTTGCTTGTGTATAAACACGATCATCCATTCACCAATATATTCATTCATGCTATCTCACCGGAAATACAACCTGTTGGGTCGGTCTCTTACCTTATGGAGCTTGCTGCTCGGTTTGCTCTTCACGCCCGCCTTTGCGCAGGAAGAAGCAGGCGCTGACGGTCCCGACGCCGCCGCGGTCGAGCAAGGCGAAGTGGTATTCAATGCCAACTGTACGCAGTGCCACGCTTTTGAACAAAAGTTGGTAGGCCCGGCCATGAAGGGCGCCCACGAGCGCTGGGACACGCGGGAGAATCTTTTCAACTTCATAAAGTATCCACAACGTACCATCGAGAGTGGCCATCCGCACGCCGTAGCCCTCTACGAAGAGTACAAGCAGTTTATGCCCAATCACGATTTCCTCGAAGATGACGAGATCTATGCCGTGATTGATTACATCGAAGCGAAAAGCAACGAAGCACCTGCCGTTGCGCAGGTCGACGGTGGAGGAGAGGCAGCAGCAGGTGGCGGCGGACAAGTAGCCGCTGGCGGTGGTGCGGGTGTGGGTGGCGAGTTTATGACCATCATCCTGATTGGTCTGCTCGTAGTGTTACTTTTGGTATTGCTGGTGTTGGTATTGCTGATCTCGGTACTGGCCAAGTTCATGAAAAGCCAGGACGTAACGACAGAAGAACGCACTACGGCCCAGCAGCAACTCGACGTAGGCAAGGTCTTTAAGAGCAACGTCTTTCGCGGCACGGTCACGGCCATTCTGGTAGTGGTATTGGTCAAGGTAGGCTTTGATCAAGTGTACGCGGTAGGCGTTCAGCAAGGATACGCTCCTAAGCAACCGATTGCCTTTTCTCACAAATTGCACGCCGGCATGTACGAGATCAATTGTGCATACTGTCACACGAGCGTGTACAAGGCCAAATCGGCCAATATTCCCTCGGCAAACATCTGCATGAACTGCCACAACCAGATCAAGACGGAGTCGCCCGAGATTAAGAAAATCTGGGCAGCCGTTGAAAACAACCAGCCTATCGAGTGGATCCGCGTACACAACCTGCCAGATTTGGCTTACTTCAATCACTCCCAGCACACTAAGGTGGGAGGGCTGGCCTGTCAGACCTGCCATGGCGCCATCGAAGAAATGGAAGTAGTGAAGCACCACTCCAGCCTGACGATGGGTTGGTGTATCAATTGCCACCGCCAAACAGTCGTGAAAGCCGAAGGCAATGCTTACTACAATAAACTTGTTGAGTTGCATGGGGAGTCCAATGGAAAAGAACCCATGCACGTAGCCGATATCGGTGGCCTCGAATGCTCAAAGTGTCACTACTGAACTTAACCACTTAATGCTCCTTCTCTGAGATTGCGTTTTACTGACCCATGGAAGAAACCAAAAAATATTGGAAAGGCCTCGAAGAACTCCGGAACGATCCGGAATTTGTCGAGAATGCCCATAAAGAGTTTCCCGATTACTTGCCCACCCGCGAGCAAAGTGATTCGGTAGAAGGTCTGCTGACTACCGACCGTCGCGACTTTCTGAAAATGATGGGTTTCAGTCTGGCGGCCGTATCGTTGGCTGCTTGCGAAACTCCCGTCAAGAAAGCTATACCGTGGCTGAACAAGCCCATGGACTTAGATCCGACAATTCCTAATTATTACGCTTCCTCCTACGTAGAGGGCGGTGATTATTGCAGCGTACTTGTCAAAACGCGCGAAGGGCGCCCCATTAAGGTGGAAGGCAATGCACTCTCTTCGGTTTCGATGGGAGGTACTTCGGTGCGGGCGCAAGCATCCGTACTTACGCTCTATGATGAAACCCGCTACCAACAGCCGCTCATAGCCAATAAGAAAGCTGAGTGGTCGGACATTGACCGCGAGATAACGGACAAGCTGCGGGCAGTGGGCAACAAAAAGGTGTACCTGATCTCGCCCACGATCATCAGTCCTTCTACCAAAAAAGTGATTGATGAGTTTAAGGCCGCTTACGCCTCTGCGACGCACGTAAGCTACGATATCGTGTCGCAGTCGGGCTTGCTGGACGCTAACCAGCAAAGTTTTGGCGTACGTGCCGTTCCTTCCTACGACTTTAGCCGGGCCAACACCATCGTTTCCTTCGGGGCCGATTTTATAGGTACTTGGATCTCACCTGTCGAGTATGCTCGTCAGTTTGCCAAAAATCGCAAGTTGGGTAAAGACCGCAAAAATATGTCGCGGTTGTTCGTCTTCGAAACCACGCTTTCGTTAACAGGCTCTAATGCAGACTACCGCATTCCTGTCCGACCTTCGGAACAAGGGCTTTACGTGGCCGCGCTCTACAACGAAATTGCCAAGCAAACGGGGGGATCGGCCGTGCAGGTGCCCGCCCCGCGCGACACGGTCAAGGTGCAACAAGCTGCCAAGGAATTGCTGGCCCAGCGTGGCAAATCGTTGGTGGTATGCGGTGTGAATGACGTCAACGTGCAAATATTAGTCAATGGCATCAACCAGATGTTAAATAACTATGGCAACACCTTGAGCCTGGGCGTACCCTCGTACCAGCGACAAGGCGATGACCAAGCCATGCGCACGTTTGTGGAAGATGCAAAAGCTGGCAGAGTTGGGGCCGTTATTTTCTATGGTGTCAACCCAATATATGACCATCCGGCTGGTGGCGAACTCCAAGCGGCTATGGAGAAAATCGGTGTTAAAGTTTCGTTTGCCGATCGCCCCGATGAAACTGCTGTGCTTTGTAACTACATCTGCCCTGATCACCACTATTTGGAATCGTGGGGCGACGCAGAGCCCAAGAAAGGTTATTACAGCCTTTTGCAACCTTCCATTTCGCCCGTATTCAATACCCGTCAGGCGCAACTAGGGCTGCTTGCTTGGTCAGGTTCGCGCGAGCGCGACTACTACCAATACGTTCGTCGTCATTGGGAAGAAGCCATCTATTCGCAGCAGTCTTTTCATCCCAGCTTTCGCGAGTTCTGGAACTACAGTTTGCACGACGGTGTGTTCGAAACCAATGGCCTGAAACGCTACAACCGCAGCGCCGACGAAGCATCGCTGACAAAACTCGAAGTGGCCGCCCTGCCTATGGCCGGGCAGCCCAGTTTCAACAGTGGAGGCGTGAGCAATGCCGCTACGCGTGTAGCCCAGACTTACAAAACCAATGTTCAGGAGATTGAATTGGTGGTGTACGAAAAGATTGGCCTTGGGGGCGGACAGCAGGCTAATAACCCTTGGTTACAAGAGTTTCCTGATCCTATTTCGAAGGCCTGCTGGGATAACTACCTCACCGTCCCCCAGGCGATGGCCGGCGAGATGGATCTCAAACAAGGAGACCTGGTCAAGGTGGAAGCACCAGGCAAACCCGCCGTGGAAGTGCCCGTGCTGGTACAACCTGGCCAAACGCGCGGTACAGTCGGTTTGGCCCTAGGCTACGGCCGTACCATTGTCGGCAAAGTAGCCGAAGGTATCGGGGTAAATGCTGCCCCCTTCCTGACCATGACCAATAATGGAGTTGTCAATACACTGACGGGCGTCAAGGTGTCGCGTACAAGTGGCAATCGGGAGATTGCCCAGACCCAAACGCACCACACCATTATGGCCCGCCCGGTTGTGCAAGAGGCCACGCTGACAGCCTATCAACAAAACCCGGCGGCGGGTCGTGAAATTATCAAGATTACCACTGCATCGGGCGAGAAGCTCTCACCCACGGATGTCAGCCTGTGGAACCGTCACGAATACCCTAACCATGCGTGGGGGATGGTCATTGACCTCAACTCGTGCATCGGGTGCGGCGCGTGCAGTATAGCCTGTCAAGCCGAGAACAACGTGCCCGTAGTTGGTCGAAAAGAGGTGTTGAACCGCCGCGAGATGCACTGGATTCGGATTGACCGCTATTACAGCAGCGACGCTACCAAAGAAGATGGCTTCAAAGCGTTGGAAGAAGCCTCAGAAAACCCCGAGGTGGTCTTTCAGCCCATGATGTGCCAACACTGTAATAACGCACCTTGCGAAACAGTATGTCCCGTACTGGCCACGACGCACAGTTCAGAAGGGCTCAACCAGATGACTTATAACCGCTGCATCGGCACGCGCTACTGTGCCAACAACTGCCCTTACAAAGTGCGGCGATTCAACTGGTTTAGCTACCCCGACAACAAGCAATTTTCGGAGATCAACCCTGCGCAAAATACGCTGGGACGGATGGTGCTCAACCCGGATGTAACGGTGCGCGCACGGGGCGTAATGGAAAAATGCTCCATGTGTGTCCAGCGCCTGCAAGAGGGCAAACTCAACGCCAAACGCGAGGGTCGTCGTCCTCACGATGGGGAAATCAACACGGCCTGCGCACAAGCTTGCCCGACTGAAGCCATCGTATTTGGTGACATGAACGACGAGAAGAGTTATATTACGCAACTCATCAAGGAAGAGTACGACAAGCGGGCCTTCCACGTACTGGAAGAGATTAATGTTCGCCCCAATATTGCGTACTTAACCAAAATTCGAAACAAAGCTTAGCACGTACAATTTATCTCATATGCAAGTCACAGCCGAAGTTCGTAAGCCGCTAGTCACGGGTGGCAAAACATACGCCGACGTTACCGATGACATCTGCCGACACGTAGAGGCCGCTCCTAATATTCGCTGGTTGGCAGCGCTGGGAGTTTCTACCATCATTCTCGGGTTTGGGGCCATCTCCGTTTACGTCCTACTATTCGAAGGAATTGGCGCTTGGGGGCTTAATAAAACTGTCGGGTGGGCCTGGGACATTACCAATTTCGTCTGGTGGGTAGGTATCGGTCACGCCGGCACGCTGATTTCCGCCGTGCTACTGCTGTTTCGCCAGAAATGGCGGACATCCATTAACCGGGCGGCGGAGGCTATGACCATTTTCGCTGTTATGTGCGCTGGTCAGTTTCCGATTCTGCACATGGGCCGCCCCTGGCTGGCCTACTGGACGCTCCCACTAGGCAACACCTACGGGTCGCTTTGGGTCAATTTCAATTCGCCTTTGCTTTGGGACGTATTTGCAATCAGTACGTACTTTACCGTTTCGCTGGTGTTTTGGTACATTGGGTTAATTCCTGACTTGGCGACCATTCGTGAGCGGGCAAAGGGTAAAATATCCCGCCTGATCTACGGTACGCTGAGTTTTGGCTGGAATGGCGGAGCCAAAGACTGGTCGCGCTACGAATCCGTTTCGCTCATTCTGGCTGGTATGGCCACACCCCTCGTGCTTTCGGTGCATACCATTGTAAGTTTTGACTTTGCTACTTCGGTGATTCCGGGTTGGCACACCACTATTTTTCCGCCCTACTTCGTTGCAGGGGCTATTTTCTCGGGGTTCGCGATGGTGCTTACGCTGATGCTCGTCACGCGCAAGGTGTACAAGTTGGAGAACTACATCACGATGGAGCACATTGAGTCCATGAACAAAGTGATCATCGTAACAGGCTCTATTGTGGGTATTGCTTACATCACCGAGTTCTTCATGGCTTGGTACTCTGGCGTACCCTACGAGCAGTACGCTTTCATCAACCGGGCTTTTGGCCCTTATGCTTGGGCATACTGGATGATGATGACCTGTAATGTGATCTCACCGCAATTGTTCTGGTTTCGGAAAATTCGCCGCAGTCTACTAGCTACCTTCGTGCTTTCCATCGTGGTAAACGTAGGTATGTGGTTCGAACGCTTCGTAATCATTGTCACCTCGCTCCACCGCGACTATCTGCCCTCTAGCTGGGCAATGTTCTCCCCTACCATTCATGACATTGGGGTATATGCTTGGTCAATTGGTTTCTTTTTCGTGGCTTTCTTCCTTTTCTCGAAGTATCTGCCTGTTATTAATATGGCTGAAGTGAAAACAGTACTGAAATCCTCTTCGGAGCCTGTAACCGTGCGCGAGAAGTCGTATGCCGGAAGCAGTTCGGTGTTGAATCCCTCAGCTAGCCGCAACCTCAATCCTGACAAAGACAAGCAATAGTCTCCCATGCAAACACAACGCAACTTTCTAGTCGGCATATACGATGACGAGGACGTTCTGATGAACGCCCTCCGCAAGATTCGCACCCAAGGGGTAAGAGTTCATGAGGTTTATTCACCCTTTCCTGTGCACGGAATTGACAGCTTATTGGGATACAAACACTCTCGCTTGCCTCGGGCTGCTTTCTTTTTCGGATTGCTGGGCACCTCACTGGCTTTGCTGATGCAAATCGGGATGAACACGCTGGATTGGCCCATGATCGTCGGTGGAAAGCCTTATTTTCCTTTGCCAACCTTTATTCCGGTGACCTTTGAGTTGACAGTGTTGCTGGCCTCGTTAGGGATGGTGACCACGTTCCTGATTGCGAGCAATCTTTACCCAGGTAGCAAGAAGTTGATGCTTGACCCGAGGTGCACAGACAATAAGTTTGTCTTGGCGCTGGATTTGGACAAGAACAGGACGATATCCCCCGAAGCGCTAAGCGAAATGTTACGTGAAAATGGCGCTACCGAAATCAATCAGAAAGAAGTACAACTCTAAGAAAATGCAGATGCTTTCCAAACCTGCAGTATTGATGGCATGGGCTCTGGGAGCCAGTGTACTGATTGGATGCAAGAGCGATCCAAACGATACTGGCGTAGAGTACGCCCCGCAGATGTATCAGTCAATACCGTACGAACCCCTTTCACAAGTAGAAGGAGAAGCCAATCCGTACAATCAGAACGGCCTCCATGTACGGTATCCCGTCAACAATACGATTCCGCGGCAAAATTTCGCTGGGAAGCCTACAAATGAGGTGGCTTCCGAGCTCATATTGTATAATATCCCAGCAGACAGCATCGAGCTTTCAGCTACTTTGAAGAACCCAGTACCGCAAACGGAACAGACTCTAGCAGAAGGCAAGGCGCTGTATCTGCAATTTTGTAGTGCTTGCCACGGCGAGAATGGGAATGGCCAAGGCAAAGTAGCTGCTCAGTACCAAGGCGTCCCTTCTTATAAAACTGGTCGCGTGTCTCAATTGCCCCCCGGGCACATCTATCATACGATTGTGTATGGCAAAGGTCGTATGTGGCCTCACGGATCACAGATGAATCCACAGGAACGCTGGAAAATCGTGCACTACGTGCAAGAACTACAGAAAGGGAGCTGACTTTACTTAAACCAAGCATTGTATTAGATCATGGCAGGCCATCACCACGAGGTTGAAATAACCGAAGAACATTATCAGATTAAACCCGGCGCACGCAAAAATGCCCTTATCGCGATAGGGATAGGGGTTGTGCTGCTCATTGCAGGCGTTGTGCTACTGGCTGTGCTGGGTGAAGGTCACGAAGTTGAGCAGGGTGCAGCCGAACACGGGGCTCACGGCGACGGCCATCACGGGTTCCATTGGACGCACCGCCTATGGGCTAATTTGTGGCTCAACAGTGTATTCTTTACAGGAATAACAGTGATATCTGTATTTTTTATTGCTTTCAATTATGTGGCCAATGCAGGTTGGTCGTCAAGCATCAAAAGAGTACCCGAAGCCATTGGCGGTTTCCTTCCCTATGCAGGGGTGGCATTACTTACCACCCTCATTCTGGGCTACCACGACCTTTTTCACTGGACGCATGGATATCTCTATGAGCCTACGCTGGAGGACGGATCGGCCAATCCGGAGTACGATGAGATATTGGTAGGTAAACGTGCATATCTGAACGTACCGTTCTTTTTTGTGAGAACTGTGGTCTATTTTGCGATTTGGTATCTGCTTTATCGGGTACTACGCCAAGCCTCTTTGAACGAAGATCAGATCGGTGGCACGACCAACTACTACAAAAGTATCAGGTATTCGGCCATATTCTTGGTACTGTTTGCGGTTACTTCCTCTACTGCCGCCTGGGACTGGGTAATGTCCATTGACCCACACTGGTTCAGCACATTGTTCGGTTGGTACATGTTTTCAAGTTGGTTTGTGGCCGGTTTGGCGACAGTGACACTGGCTACCGTACTGCTCAAGGAGGCTGGCTACCTGAAGATGGTAAACGCCAACCATTTGCATGATATGGGCAAGTTTATGTTTGCCTTCAGCATCTTCTGGACATACTTGTGGTTTTCGCAGTTTCTATTGATTTATTATGCTAATATCCCGGAAGAAACGATCTATTTCCTGGAACGAAAAGAGGGCTTTGGGGGACACTACACCGCACTCTTTTATGCGAATTTGATCATAAACTTTTTCATTCCCTTCCTGGTTCTTATGACGCGTGAATCTAAGCGCCAACTCTCTTTTCTAAAGGTAGTTTCAGGAATTATCATTCTGGGGCATTGGCTCGATTTCTATCTGATGATTATGCCTGGAACCTTGAAAGAAAACAGCGGTTTCGGTCTGATCGAGTTTGGGACAGTCGCTATGTTTGCAGGTCTGTTTGTGTTTGTCCTACAAAGATCATTAACCAAGGCTTCGTTGATACCAACCAAGCATCCGATGATCAAGGAGAGCGCTTATCACGACATTTAATTAACTTCTAAGAATCAATACAATGACCAATTTGCTGCTAATAGTAGGAGCGATCTTTATCCTGATCATGGTTGTACTGGTGTTTCGAATCCAGTCCCTGGTTGGCACAATGAAGGGATCCGAAAAACGACAGGCATCTCCTCGTATAGATGGGGCCAATAAGTGGAATGCGCTTGGTTTCATGGCATTCTTGGTGATTGGCTTGGGCCTGTTCATATGGTATTCGGCCGTTGCGTCCAACGACTTTCTCCCTGAGGCTTCGTCTGTGCATGGCAAGGAGATTGACAACATCTTTTGGCTTACCATGTCAATATTGGTCTTCGTTTTCATATTGACCCACATACTGCTGATGTACTTCAGCTATCGTTATCAATACAAAGAGGGTGCAAAGGCTCACTTCTTTCCTGATAACAACCGTCTTGAACTCGTATGGACAATAATTCCTGCCTTTGTGCTGTCAGTGCTGGTGTTCACGGGCTGGAAAGTTTGGACGGATATAACGACCGATGCGCCCGAGGACCGGGTAGAGTTGGAAATCGTTGGAAAGCAGTTCAACTGGATGGTGCGCTATCCGGGTAACGATAACCGTTTGGGTCGGCACGATTACACGATGATTGACGCGACAAATCAGTTGGGAATGGACTTCGCGGACAAAAGCAACTTTGATGACTTCATGCCGCGTGAAATTCACATTCCAGTGGATAAAAACGTGCTATTTCGTATCCGTTCCCGTGATGTACTACACAGTGTGTTTGCACCTCACTTTCGTTTGAAAATGGATGCCGTACCTGGGATGCCTACACGTTTTTGGTTTATACCCACCAAAACGACTGCGCAAATGCGCGAGGAATTGGGAAACCCTAATTTTGACTACGAAATTGCCTGCACGGAAGTGTGTGGTCGTGGACACTTCAGCATGAAGTATATCATAAAAGTTGTTGAAGGTGAGGAATACGAGGAGTGGTTTGCTTCCCAAAAGTCATTCCTCTCACGCAATCCTGAGTATTTGACTCAAGTACCAGAAGAATTGCGCTCGTTGGCTGCTCAGCAAATCGCGCCTGAGAAAGTTGCTGAAGTTCTGGCTAGTGAGGAAACTTCTGAAACTCGCTCTTCTAAGAAAAGCAACGTAGCTGTCAAGTAAAGGCCCTTTCAAAATCGTATAACCATTTGTTATTATGTCAACGGTAGATATTAATGTAGCTCAAGAAACCCATGCCGGACATGATGGGCATCATGAGCACGAAGAACATCACGACAACTTCATTACGAAGTATATCTTCAGCACAGACCACAAGATGGTGGCCAAACAATTTCTGGTTACCGGATTGATGTGGGCATTGGTTGGTGGTCTAATGTCAAGTGTTTTTCGCCTCCAATTGGGATTTCCTGATCTGAATCTTGAATTTTTGCGTCCCATACTGGGCAATTACCTAGATTCGGGCGGGCAAATTGATGCCGAGCGATATCTGGCCCTTGTCACGATGCACGGTACCATCATGGTGTTTTTTGTGCTGACCGCAGGGTTGAGCGGTACTTTCAGCAACTTCTTGATCCCTCTTCAGATTGGTGCCCGCGACATGGCATCCGGTTTTATGAACATGCTTTCGTACTGGTTCTTCTTTCTGTCAAGCGTGATCATGTTCTATTCTCTTTTTATCGAGACAGGTCCTGCAGCTGGCGGATGGGTTGTATACCCTCCATTAAGTGCATTGCCTCAGGCGATCGGTGGATCGGGCTTGGGTATGACACTTTGGTTGACAAGCATGACACTGTTCATCGTTTCAACATTGCTGGGTGGAATTAACTACATCTCGACGGTAATCAACCTGCGAACAAAAGGCATGAGTTTTTCGAAAATGCCCCTCACTATTTGGGCATTTTTCCTGACAGCAGTTATTGGCCTACTTTCATTTCCGGTACTAGTAGCTGCAGCTTTATTGCTAGTGTTTGACCGTAGTTTCGGTACAAGTTTCTACCTATCCGAAATATACATCAACGGTGAGGCTTTGTCGAACGTGGGCGGTAGCCCCGTGTTGTACCAACACTTGTTCTGGTTCTTGGGCCATCCTGAGGTGTACATCGTGCTCCTCCCAGCATTAGGTATCACTTCGGAGGTTGTGTCTACTAACTCGCGGAAGCCTATATTTGGCTATCGTGCTATGATTGGCTCTATGATCGGAATTACAGTGCTTTCGTTTGTGGTATGGGCACACCATATGTTCGTTTCGGGCTTGAATCCGTTTTTGGGTTCTATATTTATGTTCTTGACGCTGATTATTGCGGTGCCTTCGGCCATTAAAGCGTTTAACTACATTACGACCCTCTGGAAAGGTAATATTGTGTTCACCCCCGCGATGCTCTTTTCAATCGGGTTAGTATCACTGTTTATTTCAGGTGGCTTGACAGGTATTGTATTGGGTAACTCAGCGGCGGATATCCAACTGCACGATACGTATTTTGTGGTAGCTCACTTCCACTTAGTAATGGGTTCCTCCGCTTTCTTCGGTATGATGGCGGGCATTTACCACTGGTTCCCCAAAATGTTTGGACGTATGATGAATGCCAAGCTGGGATACCTTCACTTCTGGGGCACATTTATTGGTGTGTACATGGTATTTTTCCCCATGCACTATATCGGAATTGCTGGTTTCCCCCGTCGTTACTACTCGTTTACATCTTTCGACTTTACGGGCAGTTTCGTGGATCTGAATGCATTTATCTCGGTGGCAGCCATCCTGACCATGGGTGCCCAGTTTATCTTCGTGTACAATTTCTTTCACAGCATGTTCTTAGGTAAGGTGGCGCCGCTCAATCCGTGGCGTTCCAACACGCTGGAGTGGACTACGCCACGTAACCCAGGTCATGGTAACTGGCCGGGTGCGTTACCTGTGGTGTATCGCTGGCCTTATGACTACTCCAAGCCCGGAGCTTCGGAGGACTACATCCCCCAGAACGTACCCTACGCGCTGACGCCAGAGTCCAACCTGCCGCACGAGAACGATAACGTGCAGGAGGAAGATGAGGACTTGGTGACAAATGAAAAATAACAAGGTAGCACAAGGCCATTTTGTAAGGTTCGGGACAGTCACTGTCGGTGCCGTCTACTTCTTGATCCTCATCGGAGGAATCGTGAGAAGCACGGGTGCCGGTATGGGCTGTCCCGACTGGCCTAAGTGCTTTGGGCAATGGGTGCCCCCGACAGAGGTGAATCAATTGCCTGAAAACTATCAGGAGATATATGCGGAAAGGAGGCGCGTCAAGAATGAGCGCGTGGCCGCATATTTTGATCGTCTTGGCTTCGAACGTCTCAGCTATCAGATTGCGCATGACCCCTCACTATACGATGAGGCCGAATTCAATGCTGCCAAAACCTGGATTGAATACGTAAACCGACTCGTTGGAGCGCTGATCGGCTTATTCATTATCGGGACTTTCGTGGTCTCTTGGCGTATAAAATGTGCACATCCGCGTGTACGGTGGTGGGCAGGAGCCGCGCTAGTCGGTGTGCTTTTCCAAGGATGGCTTGGCTCAGTAGTGGTGTCAACCAATCTGTTGCCCTGGATGATTACGCTGCACATGTTGCTAGCAATTGCAATTGTAGGGCTGCTGATTAGAGCCGTTGTGGAGGTTCAGCGCCTGAAGCCATGGCGGGCTGATCCCGTGTTTCGAAAAGTGTTGATAGTGAGCATGGGACTGACGGTGGTGCAAATCGTGTTGGGGACACAAGTGCGCGAGGCCATTAATGAGATTGCAGACTTTCTACCGCGATCCGCCTGGGTGGATAACTTGGGTGCTCGCTTCGAATGGCACCGATCTTTTTCTTGGGCTCTGTTGTTAGCTAACTCCTACCTTCTATACCGGGCATGGCCTGCACGAGGTTACCTTCGGGCCTGGACGGTTGTCATGTATGGCACAATGATGATGGGAATGATAACGGGCATTGGGATGGCCTATGCCGCCGTTCCTGCTTTCTTGCAACCGATACACCTGCTGGTAGCGACGGTACTCATCGGAATGCAACTATATGTCTACTGGCGCACCACGCCGACGGTTTATATTTCTAAGCGGAAACACAACCAGATTCCCGTATTAACGACTGAGCAGTTATGATTACTGAGAATTTAACCTTGATAGCCAGAACGTCAACCGCTAGGGATTACTGGCAGTTGCTTAAGGCGCGGCTTTCAGGACTGGTAGCTTTTTCGGCTGCATTGGCTTTTCTAATGGGCAGTACGGGCTCCGTAGATTGGGTGCGTTTGTTCGCCTTGGTGGTGGGTGGATTCGCCCTAACCGGCGCAGCGAATATCATTAACCAAATAATAGAGCGCGACTTAGACCGACGTATGGCGCGTACGCAGCAACGTCCGCTAGCAACGGGCGTTATCAATCCTATTGAAGGAGCTACGTTCGCACTAGCTATTGGCCTGAGCGGATTCTTTTTTCTGTTCTTCTTGGTTAATTCGCTGACGGCTGTCCTTACGCTGCTCGCGTTAGTTCTGTACGGGTTCTTGTACACGCCGCTAAAGCAGAAATCTTCCCTAGCAGTGCTTGTAGGCGCAGTTCCAGGTGCTATGCCACCCCTTATCGGATGGGCTGGGGCCACTGGCACAATCTCCCACGAAGCTATCATTTTGTTTGCCATCCAGTTCATTTGGCAGTTTCCCCATTTTTGGGCAATTGCTTGGGTGCTGGATGAAGATTACCGCAAAGCTGGTTTCAGGCTGCTTCCTAATGGCGGCAAGACCGATCAAAAATCTGCTTTTCACATCATGATTTACACGCTGACACTCATCCCGCTTGCAGCAATCCCAACGCTTTTTGGGATGACAGGCTGGATATCAGCACTGGTTGCCATGTTGGCAGGTGTGCTATTCCTATGGCCTACCCTCCAACTGATGCGCGATCCTTCCCGAAAAACGGCCCTGCGCATTATGTTTGGGTCATTTCTGTATTTGCCACTCGTGCAGATTGCGTATCTGCTCGACAAATTGTAATTGTATGGAACGAACGCCTTTGGAGGGGTATAAGCTTACCCACCTCCCAATAGAAGAGCCACGTCCGACACTCTCGATGCATCCACACAAGTTTTTGATGTGGTTGTTTATCGTGACTATTGTGATGTTGTTTGCGGCTCTGACAAGCGCTTACATCGTGCGAAGAGCAGAGGGTAACTGGCTGGAGTTTGACTTGCCAGACCTGCTCTGGGTGAGTTCTGGGGTCATCTTGGTGAGTAGTATTACTATGCACTGGGCTTACGTATCAGCACGGCGCGACTCGATCGGTGCAATGAAAGTGGCGACGTTGCTTACGTCGCTGCTAGGAGTGGCTTTTATGGTAACGCAGTGGCAAGCGTGGAGTCAACTGGTTGACCAGCAAGTATTCTTTGCAGGAAGTGGCAGTAACCCTTCTGGATCATTCATGTATGTGCTGACAGGCTTGCACGCGTTGCACATTGTGGCTGGGCTAATCTTCCTATTCATTGTACTGGGAAAGGCCTTTCGGCAGCAAATTCACGCCAAAAGCATGACCGTGATGGAAATGGGTGCCACCTTCTGGCACTTTTTAGGCGGTTTGTGGATATATTTGTTTATGTTCTTACTCTTAAACCAATCATAAGCCATATGGCAACAAGTGAAGCTACCGAGGCAGCCGTCATTGAACGGCCATCCAAAAACCTTTGGGGGGGAGGCCAATCACCGTTCAAGGTGAGTTATGGCAAGATGATGATGTGGTTCTTCCTGCTCTCCGATGCTTTTACCTTCTCGGCATTGCTGATCACCTACGGGATGATCCGCTTCAGTCATCCAGCCTACGAAGGTACCGTGCAAGACTTTGAGTTCTCTCAGGAATATTGGCCTATCCCGGAAAAAGTATTCGAAGCCGTACCATTTCTTCATGGCGTCGAGCTGCCGCTGGTATTTGTGGGAATCATGACGTTCGTGCTCATCGCTAGTAGCGTGACGATGGTACTAGCCGTAGAGGCGGGACATCGGATGGACAAAGCAGACGTAGAAAAATGGATGCTCTGGACGATTCTGGGCGGTATCACCTTTCTGAGTTGCCAAGCGTGGGAGTGGTCACACTTCATCCACGGTACAGAAGAAGGAACCCTGTTGGCCGATGGCACGCGCGTGTACGGTGCCAGTCTGATAGAGAATCAGTACGGACCTACGCTGTTTGCCGACTTATTCTTTTTCATTACGGGTTTTCACGGCCTGCACGTAACCAGTGGTGTGATCCTGCTTATGATGGGTTTCTACCAAGCGGCTGTTGGCACTTACGAGCGACGCGGCCACTACGAAATGATCGAGAAAATCGGTTTGTACTGGCACTTCGTTGACCTAGTATGGGTGTTCGTATTTACTTTCTTTTACCTTATTTGACCTTGAACCATGGCTAATACTTCACATGCTGCCGATGTACCGGCTAAGCCAAACACCAAAAAAATCTGGCGCGTATTCTGGATCTTGTTCGGTGTAACTGCCCTCGAATTCCTCCTTGCTTTTACAATGCCTCGTGGCACGCTGCTTACATCGCTGTTCGTAGGGCTGACAATCGTGAAAGCCTTCTACATAGTAGGTGAATTTATGCACCTACGCCAAGAAGTGAAGGTGTTGATTTGGTCTATCGTACTGCCCACGATCTTTATTGTCTGGTTGCTCATTGCATTGATGTTGGAGGGTAATTCGCAGACAATGATGCGATAAACTAAGCGTAGCTGAGTTTTGTTGAAAATGATAAGATTGCTTAACTAGCTTTGCAACGTTATTATGAAAAATATTTTGAAGACGGGTATCCTGCTATCCATGCTAGCGATACCCGTCATTGTTTTTGCTTTTCTCAAACTGTTTGGGGAAAACAAATACGAATTGCCCATCATTACGCCAGAGTTTTACGACTCCACCGCCGTGGGTAGTACGTACCGGATAGATTCTCTGCCTGAGTTTGTCCTGACCGATCAAAATGGTAATGTCTTCACCCGCGAAGATCTTCGGGGTAAGGTGGTAGCCGTAAATTTTGTGTTCAGTCGCTGCAACGGTATTTGTCCGAAAATGACTACGCAAATGACGCGTGTACAGCGGGCCTTCCGCGATCAAGACGACCTGATCATTGTGTCGCATTCAGTTGATCCGGAGTACGACACGCCCGCCGTGCTGCAAGAGTACGCCGAGGCCTTCGAAGCCCAGTCCGGTAAATGGTACTTTCTGACCGGTAATAAAGAAGAGGTGTATCGGTTGGCGCGCTACGGCTACAATCTTCCCGCTGGTGAAGATGGCGGTGACGAGGCGTTTTTGCACAGCGACCGCATGATTCTCCTGGATCGGCGAGGACGTATTCGGGGATATTACAGTGGTACGGATACTGAGGAAGTGGACCGTCTGATCGTAGAGGCCGATTTATTGCTCGATGAACGTCGTTTGGCTACCCGTTAGCCTTGTGTGGAACTGCTAATTATCAAAGCTATGAAAGTCAAATCGCTCTTCGTTGCATTCGTGTTGTCGCTCCTGTGCCTAATCACAGTTCCTGCTGCGCAAGCCCAATGCGCCATGTGTCGTGCTACCGTCGAAAATAATATCAGCAGCGGTGAAAATCGCATTGGCTCCGGGCTCAACACCGGAATTTTGTATCTGATGGTAACGCCTTATCTGGTTATTGGCGTGATTGGGTATTTCTGGTATCGGAATAGCAGAAAGAAACTGGCTACCCAGATAAGAGTGGCCCGGGCTATCCGTACGGGTGGTGTATAAATGTTGCTTTTCTACAGAAAAAAGCCAACTGCCGAGCAGTTGGCTTTTTTATTGCGGTAAGCGCTAATTTGGATTCTCGTATGTACGTAACCCTATTTACTTGGAGGCGACAGTGGGCCTTGGTGGCCGCGTGTCTGGCCCTTGTGCTCGCTTGGGGTTGGTGGGAGGTTCCGGGGCTACAGGGGACAGCGGCCCGTAAGGCCGCTTCGTTACGCCAGGGACAGGTTCGAATACAGACGCATCTGGAGGCGATCGCCCAACAAAGCGCGTCGCTAGTGGGGCTGATGACCGAACCGCGCCTGCCCTCGTTCTCGCGGCTCAACGAACGCGCCCAATACCCTACACTGGTGTATGAAAGCGGTCTGCGCTATTACTGGTCTGACGTACAGTACTTGCCTGATTACCAGGCGCTAGCGGGTTATTACACCTACCGATTGATAAATGTACGCGGGGGGAGTTACCTGGCCTATCGGCAGACAGTAATCGTAGGGAACGACGTTCGGGAGATCTTTGTGCTGTTGCCGCTGGCGCGACGTTACCAAATTCAGAGTCGTTACACCGCTAGTGCCTTCGAGAGTGCTTTGTTTCCGTCTGACGAGATTGTGCTTTCGGCGTTGCCGACGGCTCCTGGCGTGCCGTTTTACGCGCCGGACGGCACTTTTTTATTTACTGCCGACTATGCGGGCAGCTACGATGAACTGGGGCCAACCAACCGACTGATCATCACCGGGTGGATAGGCCTGGCGCTCCTGTTTTTGGGGACGTATGCCGGACAACGGATCCGACAGTGGGAACTGGCAGGCGACTACGGCACGGCCCTGCTTTTCTTGGCGGTGTGCTTGCTGGGGACACGGGCGATCATGTTGCTTTTCAACTTGCCTTTCGCCATTTATCCCTTCGAACTGTTCGATCCTAAGTTTTACGCTTCTTCGTTTGCTACGCCTTCGCTGGGCGATTTGCTGCTCGATTTGCTGACTTTTGGGGTGTTTTGGTATTTTTTGGTGCGTTACATGCCGCACCTCGTGGATCACAAACACCACCCACCGCGCATACGACTGGCCGTGGGGGCAGTGCTGGTGTTGGGGGCGCACCTGGCCTTGCTGATCGCTGTTTCGGTGCTCGAAACGCTCTACTTTAATGCGCAGTGGACGCTCGACATTACGCAGAGTATCCGCTTTACGGCGCTCAAGATTACGGTATTGCTGGTGTTTGTGCTCATTGCGGGCACGTACTTTTTTGTGGTGACCGACCTTATCCGGGCTTTACGCGTGTATTTGTTGCGTGGGCGCTGGCTGATCCTGACCCTGGTGCTCGGTTCGTTGGCGTACCTCGTTCCCGATACGCTGTTGTCCTGGCACGGGCGGTTTGTACTCCCCACCAGCTTGACTTTTTTGAGCCTGAGCTTGCTGGTTGACTTTCCGAGCTATTTGCGACGGTTGCGCTATCAGACGTATCTTTACCTTTTTATCGGGGCACTGGTGGGTGCCACGGCGGGAACCTACGCCCTCAATGAGCACACCCAACGCGAAACGCAGCGTGACAAAGAGCGCTTCGCGGCCCAGTTGCTCATTGACCGTGACGTGATGGCCGAATTTCTGCTCAGCGAACTGCGCACCCAGATTCGGGAAGACGAGTTTATCCGGCGCCGCTTTCTGAATCCTTTTTCGTCGCGCGAGTTGGTGGAACAGAAAATCCGACGCAGCCACTTGAGCAATTACTTTGAAAAGTACGAAGTACAAATTATTCTTTTCAATGGATACGGCGATATCCTCACGGACATCGGGGAAGAAATCAGCTATCAGCGCCTAAAGCAGATATACGATAAGCCTAAGTATCGCACCGAGTTTGAGGACATTTTCTTCTACTCGGAGCTGGAGCGCAATGTTTTCAAGCGCTACCTGGCCTTCGTAGAGGTGCGAGAGCGCAACGAAGTGTTTGGCTACGTAGTGGTGGACTTGCGGATGAAGCGCATCATTCCCAACAATGTCTATCCGGAGTTGCTCGTAGATCGGCGATTTGTGCAGCCGACCAAATACCGCGAATACAGCTACGCCGTTTTTGCCAATAACGATTGGCAGTACAGTTTCGGCGAGTTTAACTACGAGCAGCAGTTTTCGGCTGCTACGTTCCAAAATCCGCAATTAGTTCGGGAGTCCTTTGTCCGGCAAGACTACCATCACCTAGTGTTGGAAGGGCAGGATGGCCAGTTTGTAGTGGTGTCGTCGCTGGCCTACACCACGCGCAATCTGCTAACGAACTTCTCGTTTTTGTTGCTGATTTTGATGGTAGTGGCTTTGCTGATACTGCTGGGCTACTCGCTGTCGCAATGGCCCCGGAGCGGGCGGCTGACACTGGCTGCCAAGACGCAGATATTCCTGAATATTGCTTTTTTCTTGCCGCTGTTGTCCGTAAGCATCATTACGGTCAGCGTCATGAGCACTAACTATCGGGAAGACCTGCGGCAGTCGTTTGTGCGCCGATCTGAAAACGCAGCCCTCAACCTAACGGCGCCGCTCGAGGCGTACCGCAATCGCCTCATCAGCCTCGACGAACTGGGCAATGCCCTCAACCAGATTGCCCGCCATACCGAAACGGACCTCAACCTCTACGACACGCGCGGCCGATTGGTGCTGTCGAGCCAGCCGCTCATCTTCGAGAAGGAATTGCTGATGCCCTACGCGCACCCGGCTGCCCTGGCCCGGCTGATTGAACGGCGCGACAAGACGGCCTTGCTGACCGAATCGGTGGGCACGCTCAAGTACAATTCGGTGTACGTGGCCATGCGCTCGCTGGAGTCGGGCCGTTTCGTAGGGCTGCTGAGCATCCCCTTTTTTGAGTCCCGCGCCGAACTCGAAAAGCAAATCACCGACGTGCTGGGCACGATCCTCAACATCTTTACCGCCATCTTCATCCTCTTCCTGGGGTTGTCGTACCTGACTTCGCAACTGCTGACTGAGCCGCTCAAGCTCATTACGCGCAAAATTCAGGGCACCACCCTCGACCGCAACGAACCCCTTGCCTGGCCGGCCGCCGACGAAATCGGGTTGTTGGTGGACGCTTATAACAAAATGCTTGTCAAACTCGAAGTGAGCCGCGAGGCCCTGGCGGCTAGTGAGAAAGAAACGGCCTGGCGCGAAATGGCCCGGCAGGTGGCCCATGAGATCAAAAATCCACTCACGCCCATCAAGCTCAAGTTGCAACTGTTGCAGCGCGCCTTGCGCGAAGATCGTCCTAACCTGCGTGGCCTCACTGAGCAAACAGTAGGCATTTTGCTGCAGCAAGTAGATACGCTCAATGACATTGCTACGTCGTTTTCGGCTTTCGCCAAGATGCCTACGCCCCGGCAAGCGCCCTTCGACCTGACGGCCCTCGTACGGCAAGTAGTCAGCCTTCACGATACGGACCACGCAGCGACAACGCTGACGCTGCGGATACCCGACCAGCCCGCCGTGGTTAGCGGCGACGAAGCCCTAATGGGCCGAGTACTGACCAACCTGCTGCTCAACGCGGTGCAGTCGGTACCGCGGGAGCGGACACCCCAAGTGGATGTATGCCTCCGCGTGGACGAGGCCCGGCAAATGGCCCGGCTGGAGGTAGCCGACAATGGTACGGGTATTCCTGAAGCCATTCAACAAAAAGTGTTCTTACCCAATTTCAGCACCAAATATGCCGGATCAGGCATCGGGCTGGCCATAGCCAAGC
>DAIMZG010000001.1:0-45664 GCA_036734065.1 Catalimonadaceae bacterium | reverse complement strand
ACATGGTGGACGACGAAGAGCTGCTCGAACTCGTCGAGATGGAAATTCGCGAACTGCTCAGCTTCTACGAATTCGACGGCGACAACATTCCCGTCGTACAAGGTTCGGCCCTGGGCGCGCTCAACGGCGAAGCCAAGTGGGTAGAGAAAGTAGAAGAACTAATGACGGCCGTGGACGAGCACATCCCGCTGCCCGAGCGTCTGATTGACAAAGATTTCTTGATGCCTGTCGAAGACGTGTTCTCGATCACGGGTCGCGGTACAGTGGCTACGGGTCGTATCGAACGCGGTGTTATCAAAACGGGCGACGCTGTAGACATTCTGGGCATGGGTGCCGAGAACCTCAAGTCCACCGTGACAGGCGTAGAAATGTTCCGTAAGATCCTCGACCGGGGCGAAGCGGGCGACAACGTAGGTTTGCTGTTGCGCGGGGTAGACAAGACCCAAATCCGCCGTGGCATGGTTATCTGCAAGCCCGGATCAGTAAAGCCCCACCAGAGCTTCGCCGCCGAGGTGTACGTACTCTCGAAAGAAGAAGGCGGTCGCCACACACCTTTTTTCAACAAATACCGTCCGCAGTTCTACCTGCGCACCACCGACGTAACGGGTGAAATCAGCCTCCCCGAAAACGTAGAGATGGTGATGCCCGGCGACAACGTCACCATCAAGGTAGAACTCATCAACAAAGTAGCCATGGAAAAAGGCCTTCGCTTTGCCATTCGCGAAGGAGGCCGTACTGTGGGTGCCGGTCAGGTAACCGAGATTTTCGACTAGTCCGAAAAATTTTCCCCAAAAGCGCCCTTGAAATTTTCAAGGGCGCTTTTATTTGTCGGCTATAAGCCGTAAATTTGCCCTCCCTTTAGCCTTTTAACTTACGGGTGTAGCTCAATTGGTAGAGTAGCGGTCTCCAAAACCGTTGGCTGGGGGTTCGAGTCCCTCCACCCGTGCATAATGACAGTAAAAATGAACAAGCTAGCCGCTTACTTTCGGGAATCAGTAGACGAAATGCGTCACAAAGTTACGTGGCCAACCGTGAGCAACCTGCAGCGCGACTCGCGTCTGGTGCTGATAGCTTCTCTGATTTTTGCGCTGTTCATCGGGGCTATTGACTTCGGATTCGAGAACTTGATGGCGGTGCTTTATAGCCTCTGATAAACACCTCAAGGCTATGACTGAACACAGCTGGTACGTGGTCCGGGCGGTAGCCGGTCAAGAAAAAAAGGTGAAGACGTACCTCGAAAACGAAATTAACCGCAACCATCTCGAAGAAGCTATTTCGCAGGTGCTTATACCTTCGGAAAAAGTGTACGAGATGCGCAACGGTAAAAAGCGGGTGCGGGAACGGAATTTTTTTCCGGGATACGTGATCATCTCGGCCGACCTTAGTTCGGGCGAGACCACCCACGTGATCACGAGCATTCCGGGAGTAATTGGCTTTCTGGGCCAAGGTGACGGCACGGGGCCTAACAAAGTTCCGGTGCCCTTGCGCCAGTCCGAAATCAACCGGATACTGGGCAAGGTAGACGAAACCGAACAAGACGAAGTGATGCTCGACACGCCTTTCATCGTAGGTGAAATGGTAAAAGTAATGGACGGGCCGTTCAATGGTTTTTCGGGTACGGTGGAAGAGGTATTCAAAGAACGTAAAAAGCTTAACGTAATGGTGAAGATCTTCGGGCGTAATACGCCCGTAGAATTGAACTACTTCCAGGTTGAAAAACAATCCTGATCAAAATAATGGCAAAGCAAATAAGCGGATACGTAAAACTACAGGTCAAAGGTGGGCAGGCCAACCCTTCGCCCCCCATTGGTCCGGCACTTGGCTCCAAAGGAGTCAATATAATGGAGTTTTGCAAGCAATTCAATGCGCGTACGCAAGACAAGCAGGGCATGGTGTTGCCCGTGGTGCTTACTGTCTATACTGACAAGTCCTTTGACTTTGTAATTAAGACGCCCCCCGCACCTGTGCTGCTGATGCAAGCGGCTAAACTAAAATCGGGTTCGGCCGAGCCCAACCGCAAAAAAGTGGGTTCGGTCACCTGGGATCAGGTGCGAGAAATCGCCCAGACCAAAATGGAAGATCTTAACGCCTTTAGTGTAGAACCAGCCATGAAAATGGTGGCAGGTACGGCACGCAGTATGGGCATTACTGTGACGGGAACGGCTCCCTGGGAAGCCTGAACAAAACATAATTATGAGCAAGCTGACCAAAAACCGTAAGGCCGTTCTCGAGAAGTACGACCTTAACCAAGAATACCAGTTGGATGAAGCCACGCGCATGGTGAAGGACATCACGTTCACCAAATTTGACGCCTCCGTAGATGTGGATGTACGCCTTGGCGTAGATCCTCGTAAGGCCGATCAGATGGTGCGGGGCGTAGTGACGCTGCCCCACGGCACGGGTAAGGAAGTGCGCGTATTGGCGCTAGTAACACCCGACAAAGAAGAAGAAGCCCGTGCTGCGGGTGCCGATTTTGTTGGACTAGAAGATTTTATCGCCAAAATTGAAGGTGGCTGGACAGACGTGGATGTCATCATTACGATGCCCACCGTGATGGCCAAAGTAGGCCGCTTGGGTCGGGTGCTGGGTCCTCGTGGTCTGATGCCCAACCCCAAATCGGGTACTGTTACCCTCGATGTGGCCAAAGCGGTCAAAGAGGTTAAAGCGGGTAAGATTGACTTCAAAGTAGATAAAACAGGTATCATCCACGCCAGTATCGGCAAAGTGTCCTTCTCGCCCGAAAAATTGCAAGAGAACGTGCAAGAGGTAATCAATGTGATTTCTCGCCTCAAGCCATCTTCTGCCAAGGGTGCCTACTTCAAGTCCATTCACCTGTCGAGCACGATGAGCCCGGGTATTATCGTTGACAAAAACTCCCTGCGGGGTACCAAAGTACAGGAATAGCCATGACGAGAGAAGAGAAAATTCAGATCGTAGAAGAACTTTCACAGAAGTTTGCTGCGCATAATTACTTCTACATTACCGATGCGTCGGGCCTGTCGGTAGCCAAGATAAACCGCTTCCGCCGCTTGTGCTACACGCGCGGCCTAGAGTATCGCGTAGTGAAGAATACGCTCATTGGCAAGGCGCTGGCCAAGTATACGCAAGATGCTGGCATTGACACGGACTACAATGAGTTGGACGAAACGGCCCTGAAAGGTTTTTCGGGCATTTTGTTCGCTACCGATTCGGGAAGCGCGCCGGCCAAGTTGCTAAAGGAATACTATAAAGCCGAAAAGCAAGACCGGAAGGCGGGTTTCAAACCCGTACTCAAGGCGGCCTCGGTAGATCAGTCCCTGTTCATTGGTGCCGAGCAGTTGGACTTTCTTGAACAAGTCAAGACCAAGCCCGAACTTATTGCCGACGTGATCGCGTTGCTCCAATCGCCCGCCAAGAATGTGGTGTCGGCCCTGCGCAGCGGAGGAGATAAAATTGCCGGACTGGTCAAAACGCTTTCTGAGCGCGAAACTCAATCCTAACCTTTCGATTATTTTTATTTAAAAGCAGACACAAAAATGGCAGATCTGAAAGCAATCGCTGAACAGCTGGTGAACCTCACCGTTAAAGAGGTCAATGAACTAGCCACCATCCTGAAAGATGAATACGGCATCGAGCCCGCAGCAGCGGCTCCGATGATGATGGCCGGCGGTGGTGCAAGTGCGGGCGATGCGGAAGCCGCCGTCGAACAAACCTCCTTCGACGTGGTACTCAAGGCCGCTGGTGCCAGCAAACTGGCCGTTGTTAAGTTGGTAAAAGAACTTACCGGACTTGGCCTGAAAGAAGCTAAGGAAGTGGTAGATACCGCTCCCAAAGCCGTTAAAGAAGGTGTGTCGAAAGACGAAGCCGAAGCGCTTAAGAAGCAACTCGAAGAAGCCGGTGCGGAAGTAGAACTGAAGTAATATCAGTGCTGCGCACGCAAAATATCGGCTTCGTTCACGAACAGGCCTGGCTTTTCAGTCAGGTCTTTTCCCGTTTGTATGCGTCCTGTCTTGTGACCCGCTCAGAAGGGTTAAACAGTTTGGGATGGCAGGTGTTACTTGTAGTCCGATCTGCTCATTGCGGTTGCCCGCATCTCCTTACGAAACAGGGCAATCGTTGGTAGGTGGCCCCGAGCCACGCGTTAGTTTGAGGTAGTCGTAAGCCTCGATTTCTAACATTTTAAACTCTAATGTCAATGGCATTTATAGACACGATCACTGGTCGTAAGAATTTTGCCTCTATCCGCACAGTCGTTGATTATCCGGACTTCCTGGACGTACAATTACAGTCTTTTCAGGACTTTTTTCAACTCGAAACGTCGGCTGAAAAGAAAAATATGGAAGGACTCTACAAAGTTTTTGCAGAGAATTTCCCCATATCCGATTCGCGCGAAAATTTCGTGCTACAGTTTGTAGATTATACCGTAGATCCTCCCAAATATTCCGTCGATGAGTGCATTGATCGGGGACTGACCTATTCTGTGCCCCTCAAGGCCAAATTACGCCTGATTTGTAACGATGCCGACAACGAAGACTTTGAGACGATCGAACAGGAAGTGTTCTTGGGAAACATTCCCTACATGACCCAACGCGGTTCTTTCGTGATCAACGGCGCCGAGCGTGTGATTGTGTCGCAGTTGCACCGCTCGCCGGGCGTGTTCTTTGCGCAAAGCAAACACACCAACGGTACCAAGCTTTACTCAGCCCGCATTATTCCCTTTAAAGGATCATGGATTGAGTTTGCTACTGACGTCAACAATGTCATGTACGCCTACATTGACCGGAAAAAGAAGTTTCCGGTGACTACGCTTTTGCGGGCCATCGGCTACGGTACCGACAAAGACATTCTGGACTTGTTCAACCTGTCGGAAGAAGTGCCCGCCACCGAAGCGGCGCTGGCCAACACGGTGGGTCGCCGCTTGGCCGCTCGGGTGCTACGTACGTGGACGGAAGACTTCGTGGATGAAGATACAGGCGAAGTTGTTTCGATTGATCGCAACGAAGTGTTGCTCGAACGTGACTCGTTGCTTTCGGCGGATGACTTGGAGGTGATCCTCTCTTCGGGGGTGACGTCGGTAATTCTGCACCGCGACGACATCAACATCGCCGACTACACGATCATTTACAATACCCTCCAGAAAGACAATTCGAATTCGGAAAAGGAAGCAGTAGAGCAGATCTACCGCCAGCTTCGCAACACGGATGCGCCCGATGAGCAAACGGCCCGCGATATTATCCAGAACCTGTTTTTCTCCGACAAACGCTACGACCTTGGCGAAGTAGGCCGCTATCGGATCAATAAAAAACTTGGGCTGGAGATTGACCAGGACGTGCGCGTGCTCACCACGCAAGACATCATCGAGATTGTCAAGTACCTGATTGGACTCATCAACTCGAAGGCCGTCGTGGACGACATTGACCACCTTAGCAACCGCCGCGTGCGGACGGTGGGCGAGCAACTTTACAGCCAATTTGGGGTGGGCTTGGCGCGGATGGCCCGTACCATTAAAGAGCGAATGAACGTTCGGGACAACGAAGATTTCAAACCCGTTGACCTGATCAATGCCCGGACGCTTTCGTCGGTGATCAATTCCTTTTTTGGCACCAACCAGCTGTCGCAGTTCATGGATCAGACCAATCCGCTGGCCGAAATCACCCACAAGCGCCGCTTGTCCGCGCTGGGGCCAGGCGGTCTGTCGCGTGAGCGGGCGGGCTTCGAAGTGCGTGACGTGCACTATACGCACTACGGTCGCCTTTGCACCATCGAAACGCCCGAAGGCCCCAACATTGGGCTTATTTCTTCGCTGTGCGTTCATGCCAAAGTCAACAACATGGGCTTCATCGAGACGCCCTATCGGAAAGTGAAAGAAGGTCAGGTATCGAACGACTTGGTTTTCCTGACGGCCGAAGAAGAAGATCGGCACAACATTGCCCAGGCCAATGCCCCCATTGACGATGAGGGGCACTACGTTAATGACATCGTGAAGGCCCGGTACGAAGGCGACTTTCCGCTAGTGGCGCCCGCAGATGTGACTTATATGGACATTGCCCCGAACCAGATCGTTTCGGTGGCTGCGTCGCTGATTCCGTTCCTGGAGCACGACGATGCCAACCGAGCCCTGATGGGTTCGAACATGCAACGTCAGGCCGTGCCGCTGTTGCGTCCGCAAGCCCCCATCGTGGGTACGGGCCTAGAGCGCCGCGTGGCTCTCGATTCGCGCACCCTCATCACAGCCGAAGAAGATGGCACGGTGGACTTTGTGGATGCCCGCAAGATTGTCATGAAGTATGACCTGACGGACGACCAGAAAATGGTGGACTTCGACAGCGAAACGCGCACGTACAACCTGATCAAGTTCCGTCGTACCAATCAGGATACGTGTATCAACCTGCGCCCAATGGTTCTCAAAGGCCAAAAGGTAAAGAAGGGCGACATTCTGTGCGAAGGTTATGCCACCGATAGGGGCGAACTGGCCCTGGGGCGCAACTTACTCGTGGCGTTCATGCCCTGGCAAGGATACAACTACGAAGATGCCATCGTGATCTCGGAGAAAGTTGTGCGTGAAGATATCTTCACTTCCGTGCACATCGAAGAGTTCGAACTGGAGGTGCGCGATACCAAGCGGGGGGAAGAGGAGTTGACCTCCGAGATCCCGAACGTAAGCGAAGAAGCTGTCAAGAACCTCGACGAGCGAGGCATTATCCGGGTAGGCTCTGAGGTGCGCGAAGGCGATATCCTGATTGGAAAAATTACGCCTAAAGGCGAAACCGATCCTACGCCGGAAGAGAAATTGCTCCGGGCCATTTTTGGCGACAAGGCGGGCGACGTAAAAGATGCTTCGATGAAGGCGCCGCCTTCGCTGCGCGGAGTGGTGATTCATACGGATCTTTTCGCGCGACCCAAAAAGGACAAAGACCTGCGAGCCAAGTCGAAAAAAGAAGTGGAGGTGCTCAAGAGCCGCTACTCGCACGACTTGTCGGTGGTGCGCGACCAGATGATTGACAAGATGGTCGGTTTGTTGGAAGGACGGGTCAGCCAAGGCGTCAAGCACAAGTTTGGGGAGGAGGTTATTTCGAAAGGCGTGAAGTTCAATCGGAAAAATCTGGAGACCAACGTTTTTCCCAAAAAGAACGTGTACCGTGACGAAAGCACGTACAACGTTCAGGAAGAAGTCAACCTGATTTCCGACCTCAATTTGGAAAACTGGACAGTTGATCAGCGGATAAACGGCCTGTTGCTGGACTTGGTGAAAAACTATATGCGCAAGCGCAATGAAGTTACCGGACGATTCAAACGCGATCGGTTCACGCTTGAAGTAGGCGACGAATTGCCCACGGGCATTGTCAGCATGGCCAAGGTGTACATCGCCAAGAAGCGTAAACTCAAGGTAGGCGACAAGATGGCGGGTCGCCACGGCAACAAAGGCGTGGTGGCGCGTATTGTGCGCGAAGAAGACATGCCCTTCCTCGAAGATGGTACGCCGGTGGACATTGTGCTCAACCCATTGGGGGTACCCTCGCGGATGAACCTGGGCCAGATCTACGAAACGGTACTGGGTTGGGCGGGGCTCAAGTTGGGACGTAAATACGCCACGCCCATTTTTGACGGTGCTACGGAAGATGAGGTGGTCAGCGAGTTGAAAGAAGCCAACCTGCCCGATCTGGGTCGGACGGCCCTCTACAATGGCCTGACGGGTGAGCGCTTTGACCAGAAAGTGACGGTCGGCGTGATCTACATGCTCAAACTCGGTCACCTTATTGACGACAAGATGCACGCCCGCTCCATCGGCCCGTACTCGCTCATTACGCAGCAGCCGCTGGGTGGTAAGGCGCAGTTTGGCGGACAGCGTTTCGGTGAGATGGAAGTGTGGGCCCTCGAAGCTTTCGGAGCCTCGCACATCTTGCAGGAGATACTAACGGTCAAATCGGACGACGTGGTGGGTCGGGCCAAGGCCTACGAAGCCATCGTCAAAGGCGAAAATATGCCCAAGCCCAACATTCCCGAGTCGTTCAACGTGCTAGTGCACGAATTGCGGGGACTGGCCCTGGAGATCACCCTCGAATAACCAGTACGTTTGTACCGCCGAAAGCACTACAAGGCTTTCGGCGGCTACTTTCAAGCTTTTAACCTTCTCTTCACTATGGCATTCAGAAAAAATAAAAAGCTCAATCAAGAGTTTTCCAAGGTTACGATTAGCCTGGCATCGCCAGAGTCTATTCTGGAAAGTTCGCACGGTGAAGTTACTCAGCCGGAAACGATCAACTACCGCACCTATAAGCCCGAAATGGGCGGCCTTTTTTGCGAACGGATCTTCGGACCGACCAAAGACTGGGAATGCCACTGTGGCAAATACAAACGTATTCGCTACAAAGGCATTATCTGCGACCGCTGCGGCGTAGAAGTAACCGAAAAGAAAGTGCGGCGCGAGCGCATGGGCCACATTGAGTTGGTGGTGCCCGTTGCCCACATTTGGTATTTCCGCTCGCTGCCCAATAAAATTGGCTATTTGTTGGGCTTACCCACCAAAAAGTTGGATCAAATTATTTACTACGAACGCTATGTAGTGATCCAACCGGGTACTAAGCAAGAGGACGGCGTCAATTACCTGGACTTCCTGACCGAGGATGAGTACCTCGATATCATGGACAAACTGCCGCGCGAGAATCAGATGCTCGACGAGCACGATCCTAACAAGTTCATTGCCCGGATGGGCGCTGAAGCCCTCGAGATGCTGCTGTCCCGCATTGACCTCGACGAGCTTTCGTACAGCTTGCGTCACTCGGCGGCCAACGATACGTCGCAACAGCGCAAGGCCGAGGCTCTCAAGCGCCTCAAAGTCGTAGAAGCTTTTCGCGATGCCCGCACCCGAATTGAAAACCGTCCCGAGTGGATGATTATCAAGATGGTGCCCGTGATACCGCCCGAATTGCGGCCCTTGGTGCCGCTGGACGGCGGACGTTTCGCCACGTCCGATCTCAATGACCTCTATCGACGGGTTATCATTCGTAACAATCGCCTCAAACGCCTGATCGAGATCAAGGCGCCCGAAGTGATTCTGCGCAACGAAAAACGCATGTTGCAAGAGGCCGTAGATTCGCTCTTCGACAACTCTCGCAAGGTGAACGCCGTGCGGGCCGAAGGCAACCGCGCCCTCAAGTCGTTGTCGGATATGCTGAAAGGCAAGCAAGGCCGCTTCCGGCAAAACCTGCTCGGTAAGCGGGTGGATTATTCGGGACGTTCGGTGATTGTGGTAGGACCAGAGCTTAAGTTGCACGAGTGCGGCTTGCCCAAAGACATGGCCGCCGAGTTGTTCAAGCCCTTTGTCATCCGCAAGCTCATCGAACGCGGCATTGTCAAGACGGTCAAGTCGGCCAAGAAAATTGTGGATCGCAAGGACCCCGTCGTATGGGATATCCTCGAGAATGTGCTTAAGGGTCACCCCGTGCTGCTCAACCGGGCACCTACGTTGCACCGACTCGGTATTCAGGCCTTCCAACCCAAGTTGATTGAAGGCAAGGCTATTCAATTGCACCCGCTGGTGTGTACGGCCTTCAACGCTGACTTTGACGGCGACCAGATGGCCGTTCACGTGCCCCTGGGCCACGAAGCCATCCTGGAGGCGTCGCTGTTGATGCTGGCCTCGCACAATATCCTTAACCCGGCCAACGGGGCACCCATTGCCGTGCCTTCGCAAGACATGGTACTGGGACTTTATTACCTGACCAAAGGACGGCGCAGCACCGACGAACACCCCGTGCTGGGCGAAGACATGACCTTTTCGGGTGTAGAAGAAGTGGTCATTGCCCTCAATGAGAAGCGCCTGAACAAGCACGCGTACATCAAGGTGCGGACAAGAATTCGCAATGAGCAGGATGAACTCGAAACCCGCGTGATCGAGACGGTAGCTGGCCGTGTGATCTTTAATCAGTCGGTACCTGAGTCAGTGGGCTACGTCAACGAATTGCTGACCAAGAAAAAGCTGCAGCAGATCATTGCGATGGTCTTCAAGCGGGCCGGGCTGATGGCTACGTCCAAATTCCTGGACGATATCAAAACGTTGGGCTTTCAGAATGCCTTTACGGGTGGCCTCTCCATCGGCCTTTCGGACGTCATTATTCCGGATGCGAAAAGCGTGCTGGTGGTCAAGGCCAAAGACGAAGTCTCGGCCGTGGTGAACAACTACCAGATGGGGCTGATTACAGAAAACGAGCGTTACAACCAGGTAGTAGATATTTGGACGCGTGTCAACTCGCAGCTCACCGAAACCCTCATGCAGCAGTTGGAGCAGAACGACCAAGGCTTCAACTCCATCTACATGATGATGCACTCGGGTGCGCGTGGTTCGAAGGAGCAAATCCGCCAGCTTGGGGGTATGCGGGGTCTGATGGCCAAGCCGCAGAAAAACCTGCAAGGCTCGGTGGGGGAGATTATCGAGAACCCCATCCTGTCCAACTTCAAAGAAGGACTCGACGTAATCGAGTACTTCATCTCCACCCACGGTGCCCGGAAAGGTCTGGCCGATACGGCTCTCAAGACGGCTGATGCGGGTTACCTGACTCGTCGTTTAGTGGACGTGGCGCAAGACGTGGTGATCAACGAAGAAGACTGCGGTACGCTGCGCGGGCTGATGGTGTCAGCCCTCAAAGACAACGAGGAAATAGTAGAATCGCTCTATGACCGCATCCTAGGGCGTGTGACGGTACACGATGTGTTCGATCCCCTCACCGAAGAGTTGCTCGTGCCGGCAGGTGCCGAGATTAACGAAGCACTGGCCCAGCGCATTGACGCTACGGCCATTGACACGGTTGAAATTCGCTCAGTGCTTACGTGCGAGTCCAAGCGCGGTGTGTGCGCCAAGTGCTACGGCCGCAACCTAGCCACGGGCCTGATGGTGCAGAAAGGCGAGTCGGTAGGCGTGGTAGCTGCACAGTCCATCGGCGAACCAGGCACGCAACTTACGCTGCGCACCTTCCACGTGGGGGGTACGGCTTCTAACGTAGCCGTAGAAGCGAGCATCAAAGCCAAGTTCGACGGGGTAGTGCAGATCGAAGATATCCGTTCGATAGCCACCGAGGACACCGAAGGCAATCCGACCCGCGTGGTAATGGGCCGTTCCGGCGAGATTCGCCTGATTGACCCTCGCACAAAGAAGGTGCTGATGAACAATGTGGCTCCTTACGGCTCTTTTCTGGCCGTTGAAGACGGCCAAGCCGTACAAAAGGGGGCTACGCTCTGTCAGTGGGATCCCTACAACGCCGTTATTCTCTCCGAATATGCGGGTACGATCGAATTTGACGCCATCGAAGAAAGCATCACCTACCGCGAGGAGTTCGATGAACAAACGGGCTACCGCGAAAAGGTGATCATTGATACCAAAGACAAGGCGAAAAACCCGTCCGTCTTTGTACGGGGAAGCGACGAGTCGAACTCGAAGGGCTACAACGTGCCGGTAGGTGCCCGCCTGACCGTACAGCAGGGAGACAAGATCAAGGCAGGACGTATCTTGGCCAAGATTCCCCGTTCGGTTGGCAAAACCCGTGATATCACGGGGGGCCTGCCGCGTGTCACCGAACTGTTCGAAGCGCGTAACCCTTCCAACCCGGCGGTGGTGAGCGAAATTGACGGCGTAGTGACCTACGGTGGCATCAAGCGTGGTAACCGCGAGATTTACATTGAGTCGAAAGACGGGGTACAGCGCAAATACATGGTGCCGTTGTCGAAGTACATTCTGGTACACGACAATGACTTTGTCAGTGCGGGTATGCCTCTTTCCGACGGCGCCATCACACCCAATGATATTCTTTCGATCAAAGGCCCGACGGCTGTGCAAGAATACCTGGTGAACGGTATTCAGGAAGTGTACCGCCTGCAAGGGGTGAAGATCAACGATAAGCACATCGAGATTATCGTCCGGCAAATGATGCAGAAAGTAGAAGTGCTCGAACCGGGTGATACTACTTTCCTGCCGAACCAAGTGGTAGATAAGTTGACGTTTCAGGCAGAAAACGACGAGATTCTGGATAAGAAAGTCGTGGTGGAAGCCGGAGATTCCGACAAGCTTAAGCCGGGTCAGATCGTGACGCCCCGCCAGTTACGCGACGAAAACTCGAGTCTGCGTCGCCGCGACCTGCAACTGGTGCAAGTACGTGACGCCCAAGCGGCCGTATCGCGCCCAACCCTGCAAGGTATTACGCAGGCCTCGCTAGGTACGGAAAGCTTTATTTCGGCGGCCTCTTTCCAGGAAACTACCAAGGTGCTCAGCGAAGCCTCCATTCGTGGCAAAACCGACTACCTGTTGGGTCTGAAGGAAAACGTTATTGTAGGCCACCTGATTCCGGCTGGTACGGGATTGCGCGAATACGAAGACTATGCCGTCAGCTCGAAAGATGAATATGACCGGATGATGGCAGTTCGGCAAGCCGACACGTCGAGTCGTCGTACGAAAGAACTACAGAAGTAAATGCTCATTGAGGGGCTGATCTTCCAAGGTCAGCCCCATTTTAACCTACTAACCCATGGCAGAAAAAAAGGAAGGCACCCATAACCAGCTCAATATCGAGTTGTCAGAAGATATTGCCGAAGGCATCTACGCCAACTTGGCCATGATTGCACACTCCAACAGTGAGTTTGTCATTGATTTTATTCGGCTGATGCCGGGTGTGCCCAAAGCAAAAGTAAAGTCGCGCGTGGTTGTGACGCCCGAGCACGCCTTGCGTTTTCTGGCAGCGCTGCGCGAAAATATCGAACGCTACGAGGCGGCCTTTGGTAAAATCAAGCAAACAGATGGCAATATGCCCAACTTCCCGATGAACTTCGGGGGGACAATGGGACAGGCCTGATACAAAGAGTTGAAAAATATTGGTAAATAGCTTCTGTTTATCTAATTTTGCACCTCCAAATTTTGTCTAAATCGGAAAATCGCTTAAATGCCCACGATACAGCAGTTAGTAAGAAAGGGCCGCAAGACGCTCGTTAGCAAGTCTAAGTCGCCTGCACTGGACGCTTGTCCGCAGAAGCGCGGTGTGTGTACCCGCGTTTACACCACTACGCCCAAAAAGCCCAACTCAGCTATGCGTAAAGTAGCGCGGGTGCGGTTGGCCAAAAGTGCTAAAGAAGTTAACGCCTACATCCCTGGTGAAGGCCACAACTTGCAAGAGCACTCTATTGTACTCATTCGTGGTGGCCGAGTGAAGGACCTGCCGGGTGTGCGCTACCACATTGTGCGCGGTGCGCTCGACACGGCTGGCGTAAGCGGACGTCTGCAATCTCGCTCCAAATACGGAGCCAAACGGCCCAAGCCCGGTGCTGCTCCCGCCGCGCCCGCAAAAGGTGGTAAGAAGAAATAAAAATAATTGATCCATGAGAAAGGCGAAGCCTAAGAAACGGTACGTATTGCCCGACCCGAAATTCAGCGACACGCTGGTGACCAAGTTTGTCAACAGTTTAATGGTGGACGGTAAGAAAAGTATTGCCTACAGAATATTTTACGATTCGCTTGACTTGGCCGAAAATCGTACCAAGGAAAACGGTCTGGAAACTTGGCGGAAAGCGCTCAGTAATGTAATGCCCAACGTAGAGGTGCGCAGCCGTCGTGTGGGAGGAGCTACGTTCCAGGTACCTAGCGAAGTACGCCCCGAGCGCAAACAAGCACTCGGTATTAAGTGGTTGATCGCCTACGCCCGTCGTCGTGGCGAGAAAACCATGACAGAAAAACTGGCTGGCGAAATTGTCGCAGCCGCCAAGGGCGAAGGCGCGGCCGTCAAAAAGAAAGACGATACGCACCGTATGGCCGAAGCCAACAAAGCATTTTCACACTTTAGATTCTGATCCATGGCACGTGACTTAAAGTACACCCGTAACATCGGAATTGCCGCTCACATTGATGCCGGTAAAACAACCACCACCGAGCGCATCCTCTTCTATGCGGGCGTAAGCCACAAGATTGGAGAGGTACACGATGGCGCGGCCACCATGGACTGGATGGAGCAGGAACAAGAGCGGGGCATTACCATCACCTCGGCTGCTACTACCGTCACCTGGATGTACCGTGGGCAAGAGCACCATCTTAATATCATAGATACGCCCGGTCACGTGGACTTTACCGTGGAGGTAAACCGTTCGTTGCGCGTACTTGATGGCCTAGTGTTTCTCTTTAGTGCCGTGGACGGCGTGGAGCCGCAGTCGGAAACTAACTGGCGCCTAGCAAATAATTATAACGTAGCTCGTATCGGCTTTGTCAACAAGATGGACCGATCGGGAGCAGACTTCCTGGGGGTCTGCAAGCAGGTCAAAGAGATGTTAGGCAGCAACGCCGTCGCGTTGCAATTGCCCATCGGCGCTGAAGACAATTTTCGAGGTGTAGTAGACTTGGTCAACTTCCGGGCTATTGAGTGGAATGAGGAAGATCTGGGCATGACGTTTACGGAAGTACCCATTCCCGACGATATGCTCGAAGAGGCCAAAGAATACCGCGAGAAACTGTTGGAGGCCGTTGCCGAATACGACGAGTCACTCATGGAAAAGTACTTCGAAGACTCCACCTCGATCTCCGAAGATGAAATTCTGAATGCCCTGCGCCGCGCCACCATTGACATGGCCATTGTGCCGATGCTGTGTGGTTCGTCCTTTAAAAACAAAGGTGTGCAGACCATGCTCGACTACGTGATGGCCCTGTGCCCATCGCCGCTCGACAAGGAAAGCATCAAAGGCATTGACCCGGACACGGGTGCGGAAGTGAGCCGTAAGCCTTCAGAGTCGGAACCCTTCGCTGGCTTGGCCTTCAAGATTGCTACCGATCCTTACGTAGGTCGTCTTTGCTTTGTACGGGCCTATTCGGGCGTGCTCGAGTCGGGCTCCTATGTGTACAACACCCGCTCGGACTCTAAGGAGCGCATTTCGCGGGTGTATCAGATGCACGCCAACAAACAGAACCAGATTGAGCGTCTGGCAGCGGGTGACATCGCCGCCGTGGTGGGTTTCAAAGACATCAAGACGGGGGATACGCTCTGCGCGCAAAACGCGAAGATTGTACTCGAATCTATGGTGTTCCCCGAGCCAGTGATTGGCTACGCAATCGAGCCGAAGAAGCAGGCCGATCTGGATAAAATGGGTAATGCCATTGCTAAGTTGGTAGAAGAAGATCCCACTCTGCAAGTAAATACTGATCACGAAACGGGTCAGACGATCCTCCGTGGGATGGGCGAATTGCACTTGGAAATCATCATGGACCGGATGCGTCGCGAGTTCAAGGTTGAGATCAACCAGGGCGCCCCGCAAGTAGCTTACAAGGAAGCCATCACCAAGTCGGTAGAGCATCGTGAGGTGTACAAGAAACAGACAGGTGGCCGCGGTAAGTTTGCGGACATTGTGTTCGAGCTTAGCCCCCGCGACGAAAGTGAGGGTGACGGCAAAGAAGGTCTGGAATTTGAAAATGCCATCGTGGGTGGTGCGATCCCCCGCGAATTCATTCCGGCCGTACAGAAAGGCTTCGCTGAAGCCATGAAGACGGGCGTATTGGCAGGTTTCCCTATTTCTTCTATGAAAGTGCGGCTCTTCCACGGCTCATTCCACGACGTGGACTCCGATTCGCTGTCGTTCGAAATGGCCGCTCGCATAGGCTTCAAAGAAGCTGCCCGTCAGGCGGGTGCCAAATTGATGGAGCCAATCATGAGCGTAGAAGTGCTAACTCCCGAAGAATTCACCGGCCCTATTACAGGCGATTTGAACCGTCGCCGTGGTTTGATGAAAGGGATGGATACCAAAGCAGGTTCGCAGGTGATCAAAGCTGATGTGCCTCTTTCCGAGCTATTTGGCTATGTAACCGACTTGCGCACGATTTCTTCGGGCCGGGCCACAGCTACCCTGACCTTCTCGCACTACGAATTTGTGCCCAATAACTTGGCCGATGGCATCGTGAGCAAACTCAAAGGTGCCGCCGTAAACTAATCTGCTATGTCTCAGAAAATTCGCATAAAACTAAAGTCGTACGATCACAACTTGGTGGATAAATCCTCCGAAAAGATCGTACAAGCCGTGAAAGCCACGGGAGCCATTATCAGTGGCCCTATTCCGCTGCCTACCGAAAAGGCCATTTATACAGTGCTGCGCTCGCCCCACGTCAATAAGAAGTCTAGAGAGCAGTTTCAGCTGTGTACTTACAAACGACTGGTGGATATCCACTCTTCGACGGCCAAAACCGTAGACGCCCTCATGAAGCTGGAATTGCCCAGCGGCGTGGATGTGGAAATTAAGGTCTGAGTTGGCTCGTACATCAAACAGAAGCACCGGAAACCTTCCGGTGCTTTTTTTGTCAGCCAAACGCTCATTTGGGTAAAAGGGTTTGTGAGAGCCATTCGCTTTAGCTATCTTTGCAGTCCTTTTGCCAACCAGCGTCCGCTAAAGCGCAAAAGCAAATAAACCCGCTCATGTCAGGTATCATTGGAAAAAAAATCGGAATGACGAGCATCTACAGTGCCGATGGACACAACGTCGCATGCACCGTGATAGAGGCTGGTCCCTGCGTGGTGACGCAGGTAAAAACGGTAGATAACGACGGCTATGCTGCCGTTCAGCTCGCCTTCGGCGAGCGCCGTGAGAAAACCACCACCAAGCCTTTGCTTGGACATTTTCGCAAGGCCAACACTTCCCCCAAGCGCAAACTGGTGGAGTTTAAAGAGTTTAAGCAGACTTTTAGCTTAGGCGACGTAATTGCGGCACAAGACCTGTTTGCAGAGGGCGATTTTGTGGATGCCATCGGCACTTCCAAGGGCAAAGGTTTTCAGGGCGTTGTCCGCCGCCACGGCTTTTCCGGGGTGGGTCAGGCTACGCTGGGACAACACAACCGTCAACGTCACCCTGGTTCTATCGGTGCTTGTTCTTTCCCCTCTCGAGTATTCAAAGGGTTGCGGATGGCTGGCCGAATGGGCGGCGATCGTATAAAAGTGCAAAACCTGAAAGTACTCAAGGTAATGCCGGAGCAAAACCTGTTGCTTGTCAGTGGTTCGGTGCCGGGTGCCAAAAACTCATTCGTAATTCTCGAGAAATAGGGTCATGGAACTTCCTGTTATTAATAAAGAAGGTCAAGATACGGGTCGTACCGTACAATTGGCCGACGAGATCTTCGGTATTGAGCCGCGTGAGCACGTGATGTACCTAGACGTAAAACAGTACCTGGCCAATCAGCGCCAGGGTACGCACAAGTCTAAGGAACGCGCCGAGGTGGCGGGCTCTACTAGGAAGATCAAAAAGCAAAAAGGTACCGGTGGTGCCCGGGCGGGTAGCCTCAAGTCTCCCGTGTTTGTGGGTGGAGGTACCATATTCGGTCCACGTCCGCGCGATTACGGCTTTAAAGTCAATGCCAAGACCAAAGTACTGGCTCGTAAATCGGCACTAGCCCTCAAAGCGCGGGATCAGCATCTCAAAATAATCGAAGACTTTACTTTTGATAAGCCCAGTACCAAGGCGTACGACCAGTTCCTAAAGCAACTGTCGCTCACAGGCAAGACCCTGTTGATACTGCCCGAAAGTAACAAAAATGTGTATTTGTCAGGTCGCAATTTGCCCAAGACAAAGATCACGACAGTAAATCAGCTGAATACGTATGACTTGCTGCACACCGATACCATTCTGCTGAGCGAAAATTCGGTTGCTCGCGTCACAGAAATGCTAAATAAGCAATAGTCATGGATGTACTGATCAAACCTATCGTTACTGAAAAGATCACCCAGCTTCACGAGCAGGGGGTCTATGGCTTTGTGGTAGACAAGCGCGCCAACAAGGTGGAAATAAAAAAAGCAGTCGAGCAAATGTACGGTGTCAATGTTGACCATGTACGCACGATGAACGTTCGCGGAAAAGTGAAGACCCGCTTCACTAAGCGCGGTGTGGTAACGGGCCGTACGCGCTCGTACAAGAAGGCGCTCGTTACGGTAGCGCAAGGAGAATTTATCGACCTTTACAGCAATATCTAAGGTACTCGCATGGCACTCAAGAAACTACGGCCTACTACGCCGGGACAGCGCTTCCGCGTAGGGCCTTCATTTGACGAAATCACTACTGACAAGCCACAGCGCTCTTTGCTGGCGCCGCTCAAGAAATCGGGCGGTCGTAATAGCCAAGGTCGCCTTACGGTCCGCCAGCGCGGCGGTGGCCACAAACGTCGGTACCGCATTATTGATTTCAAGCGCGACAAATTTAATATGCCTGCTACCGTGGCTACCATCGAATACGATCCTAACCGCACGGCCCGGATCGCGCTGGTACAGTACGAAGATGGAGAAAAGCGGTACATAATTGCTCCCGCCGGTCTGGCTGTGGGCCAAATTATCATGTCCGGAACGGGCATTGCCCCCGAGTTGGGTAACACCCTGCCGCTATCGGATATTCCGCTTGGTACAATTGTTCACAATATTGAGTTGGCTCCGGGCAAAGGAGGGGTGATGGCCCGCAGTGCGGGCGCATATGCGCAGTTGGTAGCTCGCGATGAGCGCTACTCGACGCTGAAAATGCCTTCGAGCGAGATGCGTATGGTGCTTTCGCGTTGTCTGGCAACAGTGGGTACTGTCTCCAATGGCGACCACATGAACGTAAGTATCGGCAAGGCAGGACGCAAACGCTGGCTGGGACGTCGGCCGCGCGTTCGGGGCGTAGCGATGAACCCGGTAGATCACCCGATGGGAGGTGGCGAAGGCCGCGCCTCGGGTGGGCACCCACGTTCGCGTACGGGCGTACTGGCCAAAGGCAAGAAAACGCGCGATCGCAACAAGAACTCTAGTAAGTATATCATCAGCAGAAGGAAGAAATAATGGCACGTTCGCTCAAGAAAGGCCCTTACATTGATTACCGCCTGGCCAAAAAGGTGGATGCGATGAATGAAGTCGGCAAAAAAACCGTAGTCAAGACCTGGTCGCGTCGCTCAATGGTGTCTCCTGATTTTGTTGGCCACACCTTTGCCGTACACAACGGCAATAAATTTATTCCGGTGTATGTGACGGAGAATATGGTTGGTCATAAGCTGGGCGAGTTTGCACCCACGCGCAATTTCCGCGGTCACGTCAATAAAAAAGATAGAAAACGATAGATCAGCCCCCGCGCTGAGGCTAACCCCGATACTATGGAAGCAATCGCCAAACTGCGGAACGACCAGTCATCCCCCCGAAAGATGCGGATGGTGGCTGATCTGATCCGGAATAAGAAAGTGAGTCACGCACTGGCTATGCTCAAGTTTGAGCCGCGTGCAGGTGCCGAGAAGTTGGAAAAACTGCTCTTGTCAGCCATCGCCAACTGGCAGGAAAAAAATCCGGACGAGAAAATTGAAGAGGCTGGGTTGTTTGTCAAAGCCATTTGCGTAGATGGTGGCCGCATCCTCAAACGTATCCGGCCGGCACCGCAGGGGCGGGCGCACCGCATTCGTAAGCGTTCCAACCACGTGACCATCGTCATTGGCGATCAATTGGGAAAAAGCAACGATGACGATCAAGTAGTAGAAACCGAAAAAACTGCCGCACAACCGACGCAAGCCGTCGCGGCTCAATAGAGATATGGGACAGAAAGTTAATCCAGTGGGCCTCCGGTTGGGTATCGTCAAGGGCTGGGACTCGAACTGGTATGGCGGTCGTACAACGGCCGACAAACTGGTAGAGGACGAAAAGATCCGTAAGTACGTAAAAGCACGGATTCCTAAAGGCGGTATATCGAAGGTGATTATCGAGCGCACCATCAAGCGCATTACGCTCACTATCAACACGGCCCGGCCCGGAGTGGTGATTGGAAAAGGCGGAGCTGAAGTAGATAAGCTCAAAGAAGAGATCAAAAAGCTCACAAATAAGGACGTTCAGATCAATATTTTCGAGATCAAACGCCCAGAGCTGGACGCCAAATTGATTGGTGAATCTGTAGCGCAGCAATTGGCTGCTCGTATCTCTTTCCGACGCGCTATGAAACAGGCCATCGCCTCGGCCATGCGTGTGGGTGCACAAGGCATCAAAGTGAAATGCTCAGGCCGACTAGGGGGTGCTGAAATGGCCCGTACAGAAATGTATAAAGAAGGTCGGACGCCTTTGCACACCTTGCGGGCTGACATTGATTACGCTGTGTCAGAAGCTCAGACTGTATATGGTAAAATTGGTATCAAGGTATGGGTATTCAAGGGTGAAGTGCTGGGTAAGAAAGATCTTTCGCCCAATGCTGACCTTACTACCGCCGAGGCGCCGGGTGCGCGTCGCCGTCGTGGCGAGCGCGGAGAGCGCAGCGACCGCAATGAGCGCGGCGGGGGCGATGATCGTCAGCGTCGCCGTAAGCCACCGCGTCCGCGTAACGCTTAATTATAAATAGCTATTCTCATGCTACAGCCAAAAAGAACCAAATTCCGAAAGATGCAGAAAGGCCGCGTGCGCGGTATCGCGCACCGTGGCTCCGAAGTCGTCTTTGGCTCATTTGCCATCAAGTCTCTTGAACCCGGCTGGATTACATCCCGTCAGATAGAAGCTTCCCGTATTGCCGTTACGCGTGCCATGAAGCGCGAAGGCCAAGTATGGGTACGTATTTTCCCGGACAAGCCTATCACCAAAAAGCCTGCTGAAGTGCGGATGGGTAAAGGTAAAGGCGCACCCGAATACTGGGTGGCCACCGTCAAGCCCGGTACGATTATGTTTGAGGCGGGAGGAGTGAGTCTGGAGATTGCCGAAGAGGCATTGCGCCTGGCAGCCCAGAAATTGCCGGTACGCACCAAATTTGTTGTCCGCCGCGACTACGACCCGAATTGATTATGAAAGCAGCAGAACTAAAAGAACTCAGCTTAGAGGAACTGCGGGAGCAGTTGCAGGGCGAAAAAGAAACGCTAAAGCGCTTGCGCTTTGCGCACGCCGTGTCGCCCCTCGAAAATCCGATGCGCATGCGCCATACCCGTAAGGCCATTGCCCGGATTAATACAATTATTCACCAAAAGCAGCAAACCCAATAATGGAAGAGCAACAGCAGCCCGAACAGGCGACTCCCGCTACGTCGGAAGCAACGCCATCGGTTGAAAACAAGCTCGTCCGCAATGCCCGTAAAGAACGGGTAGGTCGCGTGGTGAGCAATAAGATGCAAAAATCTATCACGGTGGTTGTGGAGCGTCGCGAGAAGCACCCCATCTACGGCAAATTCATTAGCAAGACCTCGAAGTTTATGGCTCACGACGAGGAGCAGGCTGCCAATGAAGGCGACCTGGTGCGTATCGCTGAGACGCGTCCATTGAGCAAGCTCAAACGTTGGCGTTTAGTGCAAATTATCGAAAAAGCTATCTGATATGTTACAGCAAGAATCAAGATTATCGGTAGCCGACAACAGCGGCGCGAAGGAAGTCCTCGTGATCCGTGTATTGGGTGGTACGGGCAAGCGTTATGCTTCCATAGGAGATAAAATCGTCGTGACGGTTAAGTCGGCACTTTCTTCCAGCAGCATGAAGAAAGGTACGGTCTCGAAGGCCGTAGTAGTGCGCACTAAGAAAGAAATTCGGCGTCGTGATGGCTCTTATATTCGCTTTGAAGACAATGCCGCCGTATTGCTTAATAATAATGACGAACCCCGGGGCACACGCATTTTCGGCCCAGTAGCCCGTGAACTGCGCGAAAAGCAGTTTATGAAGATTGTGTCGCTCGCCCCCGAAGTACTCTAGTCATGATAAAGGTAGATAAGAAAAAATACGATTTTAAGTTTCACGTAAAGTCGGGAGATACGGTGAAGGTGTTGTCTGGCAATGCCCGAGGCAAGATCGGTACTGTACTTTCAATAGACCGTGTAAACTACCGGGCTATCGTAGAAGGTGTCAACATCGTAAAGCGTCATACCAAGCCCAGCGCTAAAAATCCCCAGGGAGGCATCATCGAGAAAGAATCTAGCATCCACATCAGCAATTTGATGTTGGTAGATTCATCTACAAGTGAACCTACCCGTATTGGCCGCAAAGCCAATACCGAAGGCAAGTTGCAACGGTATTCGAAAAAGACGGGTGAATTCATCCAATAAGATCATGGCTACTCCGAGACTAAAGACTAAGTATCAGAACGAAATTGTGCCGGTTCTTCAGCAGAAGTTCCAGTATAAGTCCGTAATGCAGGTGCCACGCGTAACCAAAATCGTGGTTAATAAAGGCATTGGTGCCGCTGTATCTGATAAAAAACTGGTGGACACAGGCGTAGAAGAGCTTACGCTTATCACGGGTCAGCGGGCCATTGCTACCATTGCCCGTAAGGCAATATCGAACTTTAAGTTGCGCGAAGGTATGCCCATTGGTGCGCGCGTGACCCTGCGGGGTGAGCGTATGTACGAGTTTATGGATCGCCTGATGAGCATCGCGCTACCGCGCGTGCGCGACTTCAAAGGCGTAAGTGACAAAGGCTTCGACGGACGCGGCAACTACACCTTGGGTGTGCGTGAGCAGATCATTTTTCCCGAAATCAGCATTGAAAAAGTCAATAAGATATCGGGTATGAGCATCACCATCACGACCAACGCCGAAACCGACGAAGAGAGCCTCGAATTGCTCAAGGCGCTCGGAATGCCGTTTGCTAATCAGAAAAAAGAAGAAACTAACTAACATGGCGAAGGAATCAGTAAAAGCGCGTGAACGTAAGCGCGCCCGGTTAGTAGCCCGATACGCTGACAAGCGTGCCGCCCTCAAAGCGGCTGGCGACTACGAAGGACTCGACAAACTGCCCCGCAATGCTTCACCAGTACGCTTGCACAATCGGTGTCGGCTGACAGGCCGCCCCCGGGGATACATGCGTAAATTTGGCATTTCGCGGGTAGTATTCCGCGATATGGCCTCATCCGGAAAAATTCCTGGTGTCACCAAGTCGAGCTGGTAATCAGCTTTTTTGCTAAGTAATAAATTTCTATCTTTGCGCCCCTGTTTCCCTTTGAAGGGCTGAGACTATAAAGGCTTTACCTAATTATGAATACGGACCCTATCGCTGATTATCTCACCCGGATTCGGAACGCTGTGCGGGCCAATCATCGCATTGTGGAGATACCGGCGTCTAATGTAAAGAAGGCACTTACTCAAGTGCTATACGAAAAAGGCTATATCCAAAACTACAAGTTTGAGGACAAGCAGCCTTTCCAGACCATCAAGATCGCCCTGAAATACAATCCGCAGTCGAAAGAGTCTGCCATTGTGAATTTGGTGCGTGTTAGTAAGCCCGGCTTACGCAAGTATGCGGGTGCTGATCGTATCCCACGGGTGCTCAACGGACTGGGCATCGCCATTCTTTCTACATCGCGCGGTGTGATGACAGATAAGGAAGCCCGGACACAAGGTGTTGGCGGTGAAGTACTTTGCTACGTGTACTAAGGAGGATATCATGTCAAGGATCGGAAAGAAACCCATTGAGCTGCCGAAAGGTATCGAAGTAAAGGTAAACGGTAGCAACGTAGTGGAGGTGAAAGGCCCCAAAGGTACGCTCACCCAAAAAGTAGATACCGACATTGAGGTGAAGCTTGAAGACGGGAAGGTGACTTTAGTGCGTCCCACCGAACAAAAGCGTCACAAAGCAATGCACGGTTTGTACCGTACGCTGATTAATAACATGATTACGGGTGTTACGGAAGGCTATAAGTTGCAGATGGAACTGATTGGAGTAGGTTACAAGGCCGCTGTGTCGGGTCAGATGCTCGAACTCAGTTTGGGTTACTCGCACGGTATTGCCCTGGTCTTTCCGAAAGAAGTAAGTATTTCAGCCGAGACGTTAAAAGGCAAGCCTCCGACGATTACCGTAGAAGGAATTGATAAGCAACTGGTGGGCCAAGTGGCTGCCAAGATTCGTTCTTTCCGGAAAGTAGAGCCCTACAAGGGCAAAGGTGTTCGCTTTGTGGGTGAACAGGTTCGTCGTAAAGCGGGTAAAACTTCGGCCAAATAATCTAAGTAGTATGTCAACTAAGAAAGTACTCAGAAGGCGACGTATTCGCTACGCAATCCGTAAGCGCCTTAGCGGCACAGTTGAACGCCCTCGCCTGTCTGTTTTTCGCAGCAATAAATTTGTGTATGCCCAGCTTATTGATGATGTGCAGGGTAAAACCCTGACCAGCGCTTCGGCTCATCAACTGGAAGACAAGTCAGGTACCAAAACGGAAGTGGCTCATCGGATCGGCAAGAAAGTTGCTGAGTTGGCCATTGCGCAAGGCATTACCGCTGTGGTGTTCGACCGGGGTGGATATCTTTATCACGGTCGCGTAAAAGCATTGGCAGAAGGTGCGCGCGAAGGCGGACTTAAATTCTAATCAGACTATGTCGCAGCACATAAAAACAGTTAAGGCCAGCGAAATTGACCTCAAGGAGAAAGTAGTCTCCATCAATCGCGTAGCCAAAGTAGTGAAAGGCGGACGCCGCTTTAGCTTTTCTGCCATTGTGGTGGTAGGTGACGGTAATGGCGTAGTTGGCTACGGGCTAGGTAAGGCCAACGAGGTCACAGACGCCATCACCAAGGGCGTAGACGATGCCAAGAAAAACCTTATTAAGGTTCCAGTCTTCAAGGGTACGGTGCCGCACGAAATGTACGGCAAATTTGGTGGTGGATTTGTGCTGCTTAAGCCAGCCTCCCCTGGTACGGGTGTGATCGCCGGCGGTGCTATGCGGGCTGTATTCGAGAGCGCAGGCATCCGCGACGTACTGGCCAAGTCAAAAGGTTCTTCCAATCCGCACAACGTAGTAAAAGCTACCTTTGACGCCTTGCAGAAAATGCGCGATCCTCAGGCCATCGCCAAGCGGCGCGGTATTTCTCTTTCCCAAGTATTTAATGGATAAAAGCACATGGCAAGAGTGAGAATTACCCAAGTGCGCAGTACTATCAAGCGCCCCAAAAACCAAAAGCTCAACATTGTAGCGTTGGGATTAGGAAAAATAAATAAAAGTGTTGAGGTGGAATACACTCCTTCGGTAGCCGGTATGGTCCGTAAAGTAGATCACCTAGTAACTGTAACGCCGCTAGAATCATGAATTTGCACACACTTCGGCCCGCAGAGGGTTCTGTTCGTAACCGCAAGCGCGTCGGTCGTGGCCAAGGGTCAGGTCGAGGCGGTACGGCCACACGCGGACACAAAGGTGCCAAGAGCCGTTCGGGTTACAGCCGAAAGTTAGGTTTTGAAGGCGGTCAAATGCCCTTGCAGCGACGCGTACCCAAATTCGGTTTCAAAAACCCCACGCGTGTCTCTTACAAAGTTATCAACTTGGATACCATCGCGGCACTCCTCGAAACAGCGCCTACTGAAATGGTAGATACCCAGTTTTTGATGGAACATGGGCTAGCCAACAAGAAAGATTTGGTAAAAGTGTTGGGACGTGGTGATCTTTCCAAGTCTATTTCGGTTAAGGTGCATGCTTTTTCAGCTTCTGCTAAAGAGGCTATTGAAAAAGCAGGCGGACAAGCCTTGACCCTTTAAATCGCGATTACCATGAAGAAGCTCATCAGCACTTTCCGGGATATTTTTTCAATCGAAGACTTGAAAACCCGGATTATCAACACTGTGTTTTTCCTGACCATATTTCGGTTAGGTTCTTTTGTGGTGTTGCCGGGTATCAATCCGAATGAGCTAAAATCTCAAGCTGAGGGTGTTTTTGGCGTGCTCGATACATTGCTGGGGGGGGCATTTAGCAATGCTTCTATCTTTGGCTTGGGCATTATGCCCTACATATCTGCTTCCATTGTCTTGCAATTGCTGACGGTGGCTGTGCCCTACTTCCAAAAATTACAGAAAGAGGGAGAATCGGGGCGGCGTAAGATCAACCAGATGACGCGTTTGTTGACCATTGCTATTACTATCCCCCAAGCGTATGGCTACATAACGGCCACAATTCCGTCCGAAGCAATTTTGATTGATCCGGTTTACTTTCGGATCGCGTCGGTAGTGATCCTGACCTCAGGTACAATTTTCTGTATGTGGCTGGGTGAGCGCATAACTGACAAGGGTATTGGGAACGGTATTTCCATGCTCATTATGATCGGTATCATCTCTCGCTTCCCCGGCGCAATCCTTTCGGAGGCCGTGTTGCGAGGTATGGGTGGTGCCCTGATCTTCATTCTCGAGCTGGTAGTACTTTTCTTCGTGGTAATGGGCGTAGTGGCGCTCACGCAGGCCGTCCGACGCATACCTGTACAGTATGCAAAGCAGGTGGTAGGCAACAAAGTGTACGGAGGCCAGCGTCAGTATTTGCCGCTCAAGGTAAACGCATCGGGCGTAATGCCCATTATCTTCGCGCAGTCGCTGATGTTCGTTCCGCCGCTTGTGGCGGGTATTTGGGCAAATGACAGCGAGATGGCGCAGTACGTGGGTTCTACATTTTCTGATTTCACTACTTGGCAGTACAATCTGCTTTTTGCTATACTGATCATCGTCTTCACATTCTTTTATACTGCAATCACGATCAACCCTAATCAGATTGCAGACGACATGAAACGTAACGGTGGATTCATTCCGGGAGTAAAGCCGGGGGCTGATACGGCTAATTTTATCTCAGCCATCTTGGATCGCATCACGTTGCCGGGTGCATTTTTCTTGGCTATTGTGGCCGTGATACCGGCCTTTGCAAGCCTGGCAGGCGTGAGCCGAGAATTTGCGCAGTTCTACGGCGGTACGTCACTGCTCATCATGGTAGGAGTAATTCTCGATACCCTCCAGCAGGTAGAAAGCTATCTGCAAATGAAGCAGTACGATGGCATGATGAAGTCAAGCCGTGTGAAGGGCCGTACGCGCAACATTGCAGTAGCCCCTGTGTCCTGATGGCTAAGGAGATCAGATATAAAACGGCCGAAGAAATTGAGATTATTCGCCGTAACGGAGATTTACTGGGGCGTGTACACGGAGAAGTCGCGCGCCTCATCCGTCCCGGTGTCAAGACGCAAGTGTTAGACCAAGTTGCGGAAGCTTTTATCCGTGACCACGATGCCACTCCGTCCTTTAAGGGATACAATGGGTTTCCTGCATCGTTGTGTATATCAGTAAATGAAAACGTGGTGCACGGCTTTCCTGGACCTTATGAACTGAAGGAAGGAGATATCGTATCCATAGATTGCGGAGTGTATAAGCACGGATTCCACGCTGATTCGGCCTACACCTATCCAATAGGTGAGGTCAACGAGGAAATAAAAAGGCTTCTCAGCACGACCAAAAACTCGTTGTGGGAAGGAATTAAGGCCCTTCGGATTGGCAATCGGCTTGGTGATGTGAGCTTTCGCATTCAGCAGTTTGTGGAGCAGTCGGGTTTTTCGGTGGTTCGGGAACTGGTTGGTCATGGTGTCGGCCAGCACCTTCACGAAGCACCTGAGGTGCCCAACTACGGCAAGCGTGGCAAGGGCGTAAAGTTGCAAGACGGACTCGTGCTGGCCATTGAGCCAATGGTAAATATGGGGCGGCGCAATGTGGTACAAGAAAAAGACGGATGGACAATCCGTACTTCTGATCGTAAGCCGTCAGCGCACTACGAACATACGGTAGCAATGAACCAAGGCAAAGCAGATGTACTGACTACTTTTGCCTACATAGAAGAAGTTTTTAGTTTTTGATATGGCCAAGCAGTCATCAATTGAGCAAGACGGAACGATTGTAGAGGCACTGTCAAACGCCATGTTTCGGGTAGAACTGGAGAACGGACATCAGCTTATTGCCCACATATCAGGTAAGATGCGGATGAACTACATCAAGATTCTGCCCGGCGACCGGGTTAAACTGGAAATGTCTCCCTACGACCTGAGTAAAGGACGTATAGTGTACCGATATAAGTAAACGTGCCGATTTTTCGGCCTAACCAAACGATAGCGATGAAAATCAGAGCATCTGTGAAGAAACGTAGCGTTGATTGCAAGATCATCCGCCGAAAAGGCAAGCTCTACGTGATCAACAAGAAGAATCCTAAGTTTAAACAAAGACAAGGATAACCCATGGCAAGGATATCAGGTGTCGATATCCCGGACAATAAACGGGGAGAGGTCAGTTTGACCTACATTTTTGGTGTTGGCCGAAGCTCGGCAAAGAAGATTCTGGAGACAGCCGGCGTTGACCTTAGTAAAAAGGTCAAGGACTGGACGGAAGAAGAATCAATCGCCGTTCGGAATGCCATCACGGGTGAATACCGTGTAGAAGGTGCGCTCAAGTCGGAGATTCAACTCAACATAAAGCGCCTAATGGACATTGGTTGCTACCGGGGGTTGCGCCATCGCAAAGGTCTGCCTCTGCGAGGTCAGAAGACTAAAAATAATGCGCGTACCCGCAAAGGGAAACGCAAGACGGTCGCCAATAAGAAGAAGGCAACTAAATAAGGTTTCGTAATGGCACAGAAAAGAAAAGAAAAAGCCAAAAAGCGGATTGTGCAGATAGAAGCTGTCGGACAGGCGCATATCCAGGCTACTTTCAACAATATCATCATTTCGATAACCAACAGTTCGGGACAGGTGATCTCCTGGGCATCGGCGGGTAAAATGGGTTTCAAAGGCTCGAAGAAGAATACGCCCTACGCTGCACAGGTGGCTGCCACCAATTGCGGACAGGTAGCCAAAGATTTGGGCATGCAGAAAGTGGAGGTCTTTGTAAAAGGTCCGGGTGCTGGCCGCGAGTCGGCTATTCGGACACTGCAGAACCTCGGACTGGAAGTGACCACCATCCGCGATGTAACGCCCCTTCCCCACAACGGATGCCGTCCTCCTAAACGTCGTCGGGTCTGACGATCGGTTCTTTTGGCAAAAATGAGAATTAAGTAACTATGGCAAGATATACCGGACCACGCTCCAAAATAGCACGACGGTTCAATGATCCTATCTTCGGGCCCAGCAAGGCGCTCCAAAAAAAGGCATTCCCCCCGGGCCAACACGGCCGCAATCGCCGCCGCAAGCAATCGGAATATGCCATTCAGTTGGCCGCTAAGCAGAAAGTAAAATATACTTACGGATTGCTCGAACGGCAATTTCACAACCTGTTCGATCGGGCCAGCCGCAAGCAGGGCATTACCGGCGAGTTGTTGCTGCAATATCTCGAGGCGCGTCTCGATAATGTCGTGTACCGCTTGGGCATTGCCCCTACCCGGCGTGCCGCGCGCCAGCTCGTGTCGCACAAACACGTGACTGTCAACGGTGAGGTAGTCAATATCCCTTCTTACAGTGTACGGCCCGGCGATCAGGTGGGCGTACGCGAAAAATCCAAGTCGCTCGAAGCTGTCGTGAACAGTCTGTCGAGCCGTTCGGCCCGTCGTTTCAATTGGCTCGAGTGGGATCAAAGCCAAATGGTTGGCAGGTTTACCACCTACCCTGAGCGCGATCAGATTCCCGAAAATGTGGAGGAGCAACTGGTAGTTGAATTGTACTCCAAGTAAAAAAAATTGCTCACCTTATTTGATTTTTGCTATGTCACTGATAACCTTCCAAATGCCCGAAAAAGTGGTGATGGAAAAGGCCGACGAGTTCCGCGGTCTTTTTGAGTTCAAACCACTCGAGCGGGGCTACGGCGTCACCATAGGCAACGCGCTACGGCGCATATTGCTTTCCTCCTTGGAGGGCTACGCCATTGTGGGCATCAGAATTCCGGGGGTACTACACGAATTTTCCGCTTGCGAAGGAGTGGTAGAAGACGTAGCGGAGATCATCCTCAATCTCAAGTCAGTACGTCTGCAAAAGCTCAGCGAAGAGTCTGACAATAAGATCACCGTTTCCTTGAAGGGAAAAGACGTCTTCCGTGCGGGCGATATCGAAAAATTTACCAACGATTTTCGCGTATTGAATCCGGACATGATCGTTTGCCACGTTGACCCCAGCGTGGACTTCGAGATTGAACTCTACATGGGCCAGGGACGTGGGTATGTGCCTTCGGAAGAAAACCGTCCTACAGATGCTGTTTTTGGTATGATCCCGATTGATGCCATCTTCACGCCCATCAAAAATGTAAAGTTTTTGGTAGAAAATACCCGTGTAGAACAAAAAACGGATTACGAACGCCTCACCCTGGAAGTAGAAACCGATGGATCTATCCACCCGGAAGATGCGCTGAAAGGTGCGGCCAATATCATGATCCAGCACCTGATGCTGTTTTCGGATCAGACCATTACGTTGGAAACCACCGTCAAGGAAGAGGAAGAGACCATTGATGAAGAGTATTTGCAGATGCGTAAACTTCTCAAAACGCCCCTCACGGAGTTGGATCTCTCGGTTCGTGCCTACAACTGCCTGAAAGCGGCTGACGTCAAGACCCTCGGCGACTTGGCCGCACTGGAAATATCCGATATGATGAAGTTCCGTAACTTCGGTAAGAAGTCGCTCACGGAACTTGAACAATTGATGACAGACAAAAGCCTGAATTTCGGCATGGACGTGGCCAAGTACAGGCTCGATGAAGACTAATTATCATGAGACACGGTAATAAAATTAACCACCTGGGCCGCACGAAGGCCCACCGCCAGGCCATGTTGGCCAACATGGCCAGTTCGCTGATTATCCATAAGCAGATCGTGACGACTGTTGCCAAAGCCAAGGAACTGCGTGTCTATGTGGAGCCCTTGCTGACCAGAGCCAAAGACGATACTACTCACTCGCGCCGGACGGTGTTCTCCTACCTTCAGGACAAAGCCTCCGTAAAAGAGTTGTTCGACAATGTAGCCGAGAAGATCGCCGAGCGTCCCGGTGGCTATACCCGCATCCTCAAACTCGGCACGCGGCGCGGCGATAGTGCCGAGCAGGCGATGATTGAGTTGGTAGACTTCAATGAATTTATCACGGAAGACACTACCAAGAAGAAAACGCGGCGTAGTCGTCGTCGTGGTAAGGGGGGCGATAGCGAAACGGCGGCTACAGCAGCTGCTCCGGCAGCGCCAGTGGCTGCCGCTCCCGCAGAAGATACTGCTTCGGAAGAGGTCGCCCAGCCGGAGGCACCTGCTACGGAAGACGGCGGTACGACCGATCCGGAAACTGATAAAAAATGAGCAAGCTGCTCATCGCTTAAAAAGCCTCGTGTTTACGAGGCTTTTTTATTCCCCAAATAGCTATAGCGCAAAGCGGTAGTAGAGATAATACTGAAAAGCCGCACTGCTGCCCACGTCGCTCGCCCCGAAGCCGGGGATACGGTAGGGCTTGGTAGGGGCCTCCATGTCGAAGTCCAGCCGCACTTGGAAACGCATTGTAAAGCCCGTAAAGAGGCGCGGTGTGATCCTTACGCGGGTGCCCCCCACAATCTCTACCCACTGCGCACGCAGCGCCCGTTCGGGCTGGCTCAAGGAGAGGGCAGGCCAATAGTTGGCGGGTACCTGGATCTGGGTAAAACGATCCGTGAGCCGACTCTGGGCGTAGCGCAGCCCGAAGAAGATCATGTCGTCGTTGCGGCTGGTGCTCAGGTCGAAGCCAATGCGGCCAAATCCACCAGTACTGGTGTAGTCGAAATTGCTCAGGCGGTGTGTATAGCGGGCACCCCCGCCCTCCAGCACGGCGTACCAACGGCCTATGTTGGCATCGAGACTGCCTTCGATGGCCAGCGGAATCGGGCTAAGGGCACTGCTGAGGGGGCCTACCATGTCTATCCCAAGACGAACGCCGGGGGTGATGAGCGTATCGGCTGATTGGGCACGCAAAAGGTTGGCAACCAGCAGAAAGCTCAGCAGACTACAAAAAGATACGGACGTTGAGTTCATCGGCGGTAGTGAGCGTGGCGCGTACGAGGCGGACGGAGTCGGCGTCCGTCAGCGTGATTTCCTTAATCTCGTAGCGGGGCTGAAAGCCACATTCGTGCGAAATAAGCTCAAGATTGTTGCTATACGCAATGATGAGCGTATCGGGGGCTATTTCACCGCTATAGAGTAAAAAGGTAACGGCCGTGTCACCCGGTGCCAGGGGAAGTCGGAGACTGGCAAGGGAGTCTTCCGCGAGGGTAATGAGGGGAAAGCCGGTGGCCCGGAGGCTGTCGAGGCGAATGCGCAGCGGCGGCTCCTCTGTATTGTTGTCGGCTGTGGTGGCTACCCGGAAGAAGCCAATCTGTGCGGTATCTACTACGGCGGTTTCACACTCGCTCGGTTGGCACGCCGCCCAGAGTGCGGATAGCCAGATAAAAATTCCCCACCGACGGATGCGCATCATCGAACCAGCAGGCGTTGGGTTTGCGGAGAGAACCCGTCGGAGAGTTGGAGCAGGTACGTGCCGGATGGCAAGGCTGGCAGAATCAGTTCCTTCGGGTCGCCTTCGGAAAAGTTATGCTGAAAACGGGGACGCCCCGTAAGGTCGTAGAGTACCACCGTGCGCGTACGTGCGCTCAGGTGAAGGCGCGCGCCGGGGCTCACCGGATTGGGATGAACCGTCAACTCGCTGCGCACGGGATCTGCCACCACGGGCGGGTTTTGCCGTACGGTTTCGATCCGACGCACCCGGGAGGTATCGGTGACGGTGCGAAACAGCGGGCGGATCATCAGGTTGCCCGGCGTGCGGGTAACCTCCCCGAGCGAACGCCAAGGGCCATCGTAGTTGACAAATGTTTGGGTATTGCCGTACGAAAGGAAAGTCTTGTCCGCATTGAGGTCGTAGCCGATCATCACCTCGCGCCCCGACAGGGACTGCTGCAGATAGCCCACGTAGAAAGAATCGGTCAATACCAGGGCAGTGTCGAGTTGAAAGACGGTGAATTGATTAAGAAAATCGCCCGCCGTATCGCTTTCGAAGCGGACAGCTACGGACTGCGCGTACACCACGGCTACGCTGTCGAGCGGATCGTCGGGCAGATACCGCCATACCCGAAGGGTAAAGCCCGTTGGCAAAGACTGCAGCACTTGCGGAAAATAAAAGGCCAGGTGGGTGAGCGTGTCGGGAGTGCTGAGCTCGAACTTGCAAGCTACTTCGGCAAAGCCTCCCTTTACGAAGGCTGCCGCCTCGGCAGTGCCATCGTCGTAGGCGTAGTAGTCGCCGAAGACGGTGGTGCTGCGGCCCGTGTCGTTGGGTGCCAGGCGTGGCAGGGCAGGCGTGGTGAGGGCATATTCGACGGTTACGGCCGGGGTGGACACTTCGGTGGCCTGCTGCGCAACTTGCTGGGTGATCAGCGCGCGCAAGTCGGCATCGAGCGGCAAGGTCAGGGGCAGTTGCTCGGTCGAGCTGGCGATTACCAGGGGCTGCGTGACGTTGAGGGAACGCAGTGCCAGTACTTCTCCCGTCAGTCCGTCGCGCAGGCGTACGGAAAAGTCTGTGGGAACCGGCGCTACGCCCAGGCGGTTGTAACGGCCCTCGATTTCGCGTACAAGGGCTTGATCAGGAGCGGCCAGAAACTGGCGGACGGGCATGGCCGCGTACTGCTGCAACAAGCGCGTAGGTTCTTGGCTGATGGCGTAGTCGGTACGCTGGTTGATTACGGCTGGGCGCGGATTGAGCGGACCGTGAAAATCGTCGGCAAAACGGTCGCGGTTCAGATAAACGTAGTCCACGTGGAAGACGTCGAGTGCGCCGCTGGGTCGGCCAATGCAAACAAATCGAAACCGAAAATCGGCCCGCAGAAAGTCGGCAGGTACCCGAATGAGTTCTTCCCGGAAGGGTTCATTTTCTTGGTTATTGACCGACCACACTTCCGTCCAGGTCTCGGTAGTGTCCTGCAAACGGCGAAACTCGAGCACCAGCGAGTCTTCGGGGGCGTCGGGCAGGAGCACCCGCGAGCGTCCGCCAGCCTGCCAAAAAAAGCTCAGGTACACCTCATCGGCATCGGTGAGGCCGCTCAGGTCAATGGTGCGCGACGTAAGTACGTCCGTCCGATCTTGCCGCGGGCGCAGCTCGGGCACGTAGGGTTGCCCCAGTTCGTTGATGCCATCGAAGGTGGCCACGCCCCGCGAAGGTGGGGCAACGGGCAGCGTATTGTTGATCCGAACGCCACCACCCGACCGCCACCGCGCCGAATCGGGCGAAGACTGCCGGTCGTACACCGGGTCGGCGAAGTCATCAAAAAAGGGGAGCGTAAGCGGGGATAGCGAATCGTCGTCGGTCGTACGGGACTGCCAAACGGGTTTCTCGGCAGGTGCCATCGCCGGACGGGCGGGCAAAGGACGTAGCTCGAACTGCGCCCGGGCGGCATGTCCTCCCGCAAGCCCACCGATCAGCAATACTGAAAGGAGGTACTTTTTTACGTATCGGAGAAGTGTTTTCATGCGCGCGGCGTCCATTTATTCAGGTTCGTAGCCCACTACCCACACATCAACGATGTCGCCCACCCGGAGATTGCGCCCCGGTGCGGGTTGCTGGCGCAGGATGGTACCCAGTTCCTGCGTCTCATCCTCTACAAAAACAATTTTGCCGCGCACCAGGCCACTACCGGCCAACGTAAATTCCGCATCTTCCAGGGCCATTCCCGTCAGGTCAGGTGCCGAAAACTCCTGCTTGCCCCGTCCGTCGGCCACCACCAGATCCACCCGTGAGCCTTTGGGCAGGGGTTTTCCCTCCTTGATGGGCTGTCCTTTCCAACGCTGCTCCAGCACCGCATTTTCCTGCAAATCGGGTTTATACTCGATGTTGCCGAGCAAAAGCCCGTTGTTGTCCAGCTCGGCTTTGGCATTGGTGAGCGAGCGCCCCAACAGGCGGGGCATCGGCACGTCGGGTGGGGTGGTGAGCGTCACGGTCAGGTACACTTTGCGATCAGCTTTTACCTGACTGCCCGCCCGGGGCGATTGCATGATGACCGTACGGGGTGGTCGGCGGGCATCGTACACCGAATCGCTGAGTTGGTACCGCAGGCGGCGCGCGTTGAGTACCCCTTCCACTTCGCTGACGGACATCCCGATGGTATTGGGGACGGTAATAGCCTCCCCGTGGTGGGTAGTGGAGGGCAGATAGAAGTAGAAGAAAAGCAGTACCAATATGGCGGCAATGGATGCCATGATCAGGACGTGAAAAAGCAGGTCTCGGTAGGTGCGGGCACGGAAGAGCATAGTCAGCGGTCAGCTTCCGCTCCGGAGGCAGCGGATTAGCGCGTTTTTAAGACGTAAAACTAAACCAATTATTGCGGGAATGGAAGTTGGCCTAGTCGGCCAGTAAGCGATCCGTCGGTACGTGGCCCTCGTCGAGCAACTGTCGGTAGAGCGCGGCCGTGGCGTGAGCGGGCGTTTGCCACGTCAGCGATTCTAGGGCCTCCAGGTTTTGGGCTACCAATGCTTGCCGATGCGGTACGTCGTCGAGCAGGTGCGCGACGTGGGCGGCCAATAGGTCGGGCCGATCGGGCGGGGCCACCAAGGCGCCGGGCAGTACTTCGGCCGCTCCGCAGCGATCCGACAGCACGCAGGCAGCACCCATTTGCGCGGCCTCGAGGGCTGCCAGGCCAAACGGTTCCGATACGGAGGGCATCAGCAGCACGTCCGTCTGGGCCAGGACCCGTTGCACCTGCGGACGTGCCAAAAAATCTGTGAATATAAAATGCGCCCCTAGGCGCCGGGTAGCTACCTTTTCGATGGTGTCCGCCCACGCGTCGCCCGTGCCCATCATTACAAACCTGAGGTCAGGATGCGTAGGCAGCAGCCGGGCGGCAACGTCCAAGAAAATATCGGGGCCTTTTTGGTGGGTGACGCGGCCCAGAAAGGCCACGAGCGGGCCGGGCAATCGGCCCGGTACGCGCGGCGCAGCAGCGGGTGCGGCGGCGTGGTGCAGCACGGTCACCTTCTCGGACGCCACGGCGTAGTGGGCCTCCAGTTGCGATTGTGTGTAGTGGCTCGGCACAATCACCCGCTCGGCGGTGGCCAGCGCGCGCTGTTCGATGGCCGTGATGAGCGGATGGGGCTGGCCATTGGTTCGGTCGGTTTCGAGCGAATGCACCTGTACCACGAGCGGTTTGCCCGTGTCGGCCTTCACTTTTTGGGCAGCGGCAAAAGTGAGCCAGTCGTGGGCGTGAATCAGGTCGAACGATTGCGTGGCGGCAATCTTGCGCACGGCTTCGGCGTAGAGGCTTACTTTTTCGGATAGGTGCGGTCCGTAGGCGGCATCGTCCTGAAAAATCCGCTGCACGTCGGACAATGAACGCGTGATGGGAAGAGGGCGAGCGCCGGAGGCTGACAGGCGAGGCGCCCGCACGGGGCCGTGCGTAGGGTAGGGCAGCAGGTCCGTCGCCACGCGATAGTGGCGGACAAAGGCCTCGAGGTTGTAGCGCGCCGACAGTTTTGCGTGCTGATCGGGCGAAAGCTGGCTGAGGCCAATGGTGCTGATGCGGGCGGGCAACGTGGCGGGCAACTGCGGCAAGACGAGTACCATTTCTACTTCCGGGGCCAAGGCGCGGAAGAGTTCGTAGCTGGCCTGTCCTAGCCCGCCCGTCAGGTAGGGCGGAAACTCCCAGCCCAGCATCAGGACCCGAATTTTGCCTAAACCCTGACCCGCATGTGCGTCTTTTCCCACGCACAAAAGTAGGAGAATCGGGCTAACAATGCGGCAAATATTCGCCTTGCGGGCTACCCAAACCTGCGCTACAAATTTTGGTAATGGGAGGCATCCCCCGGCCTGAAAGCGCCGTATTGTTATAGCCGTGCCAAGCAATAATCTTACATACGTATTTTTTTAACGTGAGCGGGCAATTCTGGCCCTAGTGCAGGGCATTTACGCATTGCAACCGGGCAATGTAATTTTTTATTAAAAATTTGCTTTTTATTTCTTGCGCACGTAATTTTGTGTCATAGAAAGAAAATGAAAGGTTTTTAAAAATCCATTTTTTATGAAAAGTAACACCTTAACCCTCAACGCAACGACCGATTCTACCCAAATGACCAACATGGACTTCCGACATTACATCATGAGCGATGTAGTGGGCCGGGGGCACCATTCGGTAGATTCGGATCTGATTAGCAAGATTTTTAGCAGCGGCAAGGGGGAACTTACCCCCGCCGACCACGACTTTGTGCAGCGCCGCTTCAAAAGCTGGTGCGACTACCACGGCGTCAAGCTCAACTTCCACGTGGATACCCGCACGGGCCGCGTGGTGCGCTACGACCTGACGGTGTAGTCCGCAACGATAAGGGAGAAAGAGAAGAGGATATCCCGGCCCTTCCCCACGTGCGCTAAGCGCAGGGGAAGGGTTTTTTTTGTCCTCCGTTGTGCTTGCCGCAAAAGCTGGTCAACTTAGCGTATGATCAGCGCCGAAACCATCGCCCAGATTCAGCAGGCCACCGACATTGCCGACGTCATCAGCGACTTTGTCAACCTCAAGAAGCGGGGCAGTCACCTGATGGCCTGCTGCCCGTTTCACAACGAAAAAACGCCTTCCTTCACGGTTTCGCCCCAAAAGGGCTTTTTCAAATGCTTTGGGTGCGGCAAAGGGGGCGACGCCATCACGTTCGTGCGCGAGATCGAATCGCTCAGCTACCCCGAGGCGCTGCGCTACCTGGCCCGCAAGTACAACATCGCCATCGAGGAAGAAGCCGACCAAGACGCCGAGGTCCAGCAGCAACGGCAGGTGCGCGAGGGGCTGCTGGCCACCCTCGACTACGCCCGGCAGCATTTCCAAGACTGGCTGCACACCCACGACGAAGGCCAGGCCTACGGCTACAGCTACTTCCGCGAGCGGGGCTTTTCGGACGCCACGCTGGCCACCTTTCAGCTTGGTTACAGCCTCGACGCCTGGCGCGGCCTGACCGACGCGGCCCTCGGAGAAGGCTATCGCCTCGACCAACTCGAAGCCGCCGGCCTGACGATCGTCAAAGAAGAGGGCAAAGCCTACGACCGCTTCCGGGGCCGGGTCATTTTCCCGATTCACAGCGTGGCGGGCAAAACCATCGGCTTTGGGGCGCGCCTGCTGCGCAAAGACGACAAGCAGCCCAAGTACCTCAACTCGCCCGAGACGGAGGTTTATCATAAGAGTGACGTACTCTATGGCATCTTTCAGGCTAAAAATGCCATCCGGGCCCAAGACGCGTGTTACCTCGTCGAGGGCTATACGGACGTAATTTCGCTGCACCAGGTGGGCGTCCAGAATGTAGTGGCGGCCTCGGGTACGGCCCTCACCGAAGGGCAAATCAAGCTCATTGGACGCTATACCGATAACGTTACGATGCTCTACGACGGCGACGCAGCGGGCCAAAAAGCCTCGCTGCGCGGGGTCAACCTGGTGCTGGCGGCCGGGCTCAACGTGCGCGTGGTGACGTTTCCGACGGGCGAGGATCCCGACAGCTACGCCCGCCAACTGGGCGGGGCGGCCTTTCGGCAATACCTGACCGATCAGGTGCGCGATTTTATCACCTACAAGACCGAATTGCTGCTGGCTTCGGCCCGGCAAGACCCGTTGCGCAAAGCCGAAGTGGTCAGCGACATTGTCGAGAGCGTTAGCCTGATTCCGGATCCGATCAAGCGCACCTTGTTCTATCAGCAGTGCAGCGAACTGCTCAACGTCGAGGAGGGCATACTGATTGCCGAGGGCAATCGGCTGCACCGATTGGCGCAGCGGCGCGATAACCGGGCGGCGCAAGGAGCTGCCGCCGACGCGGCCACCACGGTATTGCCCAGCACGTTACCCCCCCGCGAGGCGACGCAGGCCGTGAGCCGAGCCGAAGAAGAACGGGAGATTATCCGGTTGCTGATTAGCTACGCCGAATTGCCGTTGGCCGAGGCGTATCCTTTGCACGCCTATTTGTTCGACGAAACATCGGATATCCATTTCGAAACGCCCCTCTACGCGCAGATGCTGACACTTTTCCGGGACGAACTTGCTCGGGGGCGCGTGCCCGATGCGGGGTTGTTTGTCCGGCATCCGGTGCCGGAGGTACAGCGCACGGTGGTGGACATGCTGGCCGAGGCCGATCGGCACGCCCTCTGCGAAGGCTGGGAGCAGCAGTACAAGATTTATACGCCCCGCCATACCGACGCGGGCATTCTGGATCGCCACGCCTACAAGGTGGTGCTCCGGCTCAAAAAAAAGGCCGTACAGCAATTGCGGGCGCAGGCCGTTGAGGCGCTCAAGCAACTGCCTCCGGAAGAAATAGAAGACCACCTGCGGATGATCATACAAATGGACGAAACCTTGAAAGACCTTGCGCGTGAATTGGGTACGGTGGTGAGTGGCTAGGCGGTACGAGGCAGGACGGCGATTTTCCGCAGGAGGGCTTAAATAGCTATTAAGGCGGTTTTTTTGAGAAAAACTGATTATTAAAACACGAAACAATCCTAGCTTTTTTACGAACCAAGGCTTGCGAATACGAACCAAGATTTGTAATTTTATAAGATTTCTTACTGAACACAACAATACGTATGGCTGATAATGCGAATACCGAAAAACTCAAAGCACTCAAGCTGACCATGGACCGCCTGGACAAATTGTACGGAAAGGGCACCGTGATGCGATTGAGTGATAATCCGGTAGTGGACGTACCGGCCATTTCTACTGGCTCTTTGGGGCTGGACATTGCCCTGGGTGTGGGAGGGTTGCCGCGTGGTCGTGTGGTAGAGATATACGGCCCCGAATCTTCCGGGAAAACTACCCTGACGCTCCATTGCATCGCCGAGGCCCAGAAAGCGGGTGGAATGGCGGCGTTCGTAGATGCCGAGCACGCCTTCGACCGCACCTACGCTGAGAATTTGGGTATTGATACCGAAAATCTGATCATCTCGCAGCCCGACAACGGCGAGCAGGCCCTCGAAATCGCTGAGCACCTCATCCGCTCGGGTGCCATTGACATTGTCGTCATTGACTCGGTGGCGGCCCTGGTGCCCAAAGGCGAGTTGGAAGGCGACATGGGCGAGAGCAAAATGGGCTTGCAGGCCCGCCTAATGTCGCAAGCGCTGCGTAAACTCACGGGAGCCATCAACAAAACGGGCTGCTGCTGCGTGTTCATCAACCAATTGCGCGAGAAAATTGGCGTCATGTTCGGCAACCCTGAAACGACCACGGGTGGCAATGCGCTCAAGTTCTACGCCTCCGTCCGCCTCGACATCCGCCGGATCGGGCAGATTAAAGAAGGCGCCGACAACATCACCGGCAACCGCACGCGCGTCAAGGTGGTGAAAAACAAAGTGGCTCCGCCCTTCAAGAAAGTCGAGTTCGACATCATGTACGGCCAAGGCATCTCCAAAGTAGGCGAGATCATTGACCTGGGCGTGGAGTTTGAGATCGTCAAAAAGTCGGGTTCCTGGTTTTCTTACGAAGGCAGCAAACTCGGCCAGGGCCGCGAAGCCGTCAAGCAAATGCTGCTCGACAATCCCGAACTGATGGACACCATCGAAAAGCGCATCCGTGAAAAGGCGCGTGAAGCCAGTGGCTCGGACGTTTTCCGTGATACCCCCGTTGCCGACGACGTCGAAGACCCGGTGGATTCGCTCGAATAGTCCGGCGTACCTTTAATCTCCTTTTGCACCCCGGTGGCTTTGGCTGCCGGGGTGTTTTGCGTTCAGGTCAGGGCGTGGTAGTGCTTGCGGTTGCGATACAGGTTGTCGAGCGACCAGTCCACTTCGGCCGTATAGGGGTGTTGCCGCACCGGACACCGGGCCAATCGGCAATGGGCGCAACAGGCCGTCTCGCACGGATCGGCGTGTACGAAAATCTCGACCTCTTGAGCAAAGGGCGTTTGCAGCACCTCTTCCAGGCGCTTGACTTCGTTGTGCGTAGCTTCAAGGTGCCAGTAGTAAGGTAGGGTCAGGTGGCAGTCAATATGCAGGTCGGCCCCGTAGCGTTGTACGCGCAGGTTGTGAATGTCAATCCAGCCGTCGCGGCGGGCTGCCAGCAGCGCCATTTGCAAGTCTTCCAGCACCTTTTCGTCGGCTTCGTCCATCAGGCCCGACACCGACTGGCGCAGCAACCGATAGCCGCTGTAGAAGATGAAGCCCGCCAGGCCCATGGCCAAAAAGGCGTCGAGCCAGACGTAGCCCGTCAGCAAAATCAGCACCAGCCCGATCAAAAGGACGGCGCTGCTGAGTCCGTCGAGCAGTAGGTGGCGGCCATCGGCCAGCAAAGCGGGCGAGCGGGTGCGCCGCCCCCAGGTAATGAGCCAGTGGCCCAGGGCTGCGTTGGCCAGCGTCGAAACCAGAACCAGCAAGGTGCCTCCCGTGAGGTTGTCGAGTTCGGCGGGCGTTTGCCAGTCGTAAACCACCCGGTAAACGATGAAAAGGCCCGCCAGCATAATCAGGACACCTTCCAGCCCCGCCGAAAAAAATTCGATCTTGCCGTGGCCGTAAGGATGGTTGCGGTCTTTGGGTAGCCCCGACAAATAGGTGCTGTAGAAGGCAAAGCCGCCCGCCACCACGTTGATGATAGACTCGAGGGCGTCGGTCAGGATGGCGCGGGAGCCCGTTAGCCAGTAGGCCACAAACTTGAGCGCCATCAGGCCCAGGCTGACGGTAAAGGCGACCAGTATCCGGCGGTTGTTGGAAGGCAAAATGGCGGTGGTAGTGGTGGGTAGGGTCTTGGTTACAAGTGCAATATCCGAAAAGTTCGGGCTTGGCAGGCACAAGAAAGTATGGGCATCTGCCCGACAAAAGTCATGGTTTACTGACTCTGGACACGTATCTTTGTCGGACAAACGCGTTAAATATCTGAACTATGAATATTACTTCTCTTGGCCGCGTTGGGCTGGTGCTTGTTTTAGGGATGAGCCTGGTGGCCTGCGGCAAATACAATTACACCGAGCCGCTCACCGAAGACGAAAAAGCCAAAAATGAGCGTGTGTACGGAGATGTAGGCGGGCCGGCGCGTCAGTCTAAAAATCAGTACGACGTACCCGACGACCTCAATGCCCGCGTAGCGGATATCAAGGTGAAACTCTACGGAGGTTTTCCTGGCTTTGAAGATTATACCACTAACGAAGCGAAACAGGAAGCCGCCGCCGACGGCGCGGCCAACATGCAAGCCAATAAATAAGAAAGCCGATTACGGCGCTTTCCTCCTTCTCAAGAACCCTTCGGCCTGTCCCGAAGGGTTTTTTCGTTAGTACCCGTAATGCTCCTTCCAAAGCGCGGCCAGCCGGGCGGCAAATTCTCGTTCGCGCGGGTTGTCGGCCGGTTCGTAGAACCGGGTGCCCCGCAGCGCGTCGGGCAGGAAGTTTTGTCGGACAAAGTTGCCCGGATACTCGTGCGCATAGCGATAGCCCTGCCCGTAGCCCTCCTGGCGCATCAGGCGGGTGGGGGCGTTGCGCAGGGCCAGCGGCACGGGCAAATCGCCCGTGTCGCGCACCCGCTGGCGGGTGTCGCGAATGGCCCGGTAGGCCGAATTGCTCTTGGGCGAAAGGGCCAGGTAGATCACCACCTGCGAGAGAATAATGTCTGCTTCGGGAAAGCCCACCGCCTGCACGGCCTGAAAGCAGTTGTTGGCCATCACGAGCGCCGTGGGGTTGGCATTGCCGATGTCTTCGGCCGCCAGAATCAGCATGCGCCGCGCAATGAATTTGGCGTCTTCGCCGCCCTCGATCATCCGGGCCAGCCAGTAGATTGCCGCGTGCGGATCGCTGCCCCGAATAGACTTGATAAAGGCCGACGTGATGTCGTAGTGCTGTTCGCCCTGGCGGTCGTAGTGCCGGGGCGGGCGTTGGGTGACGGCAGCCACCAGCGCATCGTCGAGCTGGCGGGGCGAGGGGCTATCGGCCAGGGCGTCGGCGGCCAGTTCCAGCAGGTTGAGCAGCCGACGGGCGTCGCCGTCGGCGTGGCGCAGCAGGGCCGCCGACTCGGCCAGTTCTACGTTCACGTGGGCCAGTCCTTCGGGGGCGGTCAGCGCGTGGCGGGCCAGGGCCAGCAGGTCGTCGTCGGCCAGCGGCTGCAGCCGAAACACCTGACAACGCGAGAGCAAGGCCGCGTTGAGTTCGAAGGAAGGATTTTCGGTCGTAGCCCCCACCAGCGTGATCCAGCCCTTTTCGACAGCCCCCAGCAGGGCGTCTTGCTGTCCCTTGTGGAAGCGGTGAATCTCGTCAATGAAAAGCACCGTCTTGCCCTGGCGGCGGGCCAGTTCGATCACCTCGCGTACTTCGCGCACGCCCGCACTGACGGCGCTCAGCGTCCGGAACGGCAGGCGTACCTGCTGGGCCATCACCTGGGCCAGCGTGGTTTTACCCACGCCCGGCGGGCCCCACAAGATCAGCGAGGGCACCAGCCCGGCTTCGAGCAGGCGGCGCAAAGGGCGACCCGGCCCTACCAGGTGCGACTGGCCTACGTACCGGTCGAGGGTGCGCGGCCGAAGGCGCTCGGCCAGGGGAATGTGGGCATCCACTCAGAGAAAGGTCAGCAGTTCGCGCAAGCAAGCCACTTCGTAGGTCACCTCGGCCCGGTGCGGTTGGCGGGGCGGGTTGAAGTAGGCCGTGTCAATGTTGGCGCTCCGGGCGCCGCCCATGTCGGCGTCGAGGTTGTCGCCGATCATCAGGCAGTGCTCGGCCTTGGCGGCCGTACAGTCGAGGGCAAAGCGAAAGAAGGGGTAGTGCGGCTTTTTAGCCCCGGCGCGTTCGGCCGTCACGACTTCATCGAAGTACACGTCCAGCCCCGTGGCCCGCAGCTTGATGGCCTGCGTTTCGTTGAAGCCGTTGGTGAGTACGTGTAACGTATAGCGCTCCCGCAGGGCGCCGAGCACCTCGTGCGTATGGGGCATCACGTGGATTTTGTGCGGACATCGCTGCAAATAGGCCTCGCCCAAGTGCAGGGGCAAATCCGGCGGGAAAGTACACACCTTCTCGAGCACCATCCGAAAACGGATATCCCGCAGTTCATCGCGGGTGATCTGGTCGTGGTCGTACCAGTGCCACACCAGCCGATTTATTTCGCAGTACGAATCGAGAAAACTGTTCAGGTCCGACACGCCCAAGGCGCACAGCTCATATTCGTCGTACAATTCGGCGAGCGTTTCGGCCGAGTTGCGTTCAAAATCCCAGAGGGTATGGTCCAGGTCGAAGAAAAGGTGCTGGTACGGGCGCGGCATGACAACAGGAATGATCCGACGTAAGTACGCACGCGCGACGATTTGGGGTTACGAACGAGCCGTCACGGCGTGTCGCGGCAATTTGTTGACCGCCAACTCCCGATTGGAGTACAGGATGCGGTAGGTTTCGCGATCTTGTTGCAGGGAATGATCTTTTTCCAAATATTGCAACAAGCTGTAGATAAGTTCGAGAGCTTCTTCCTTGAGCGAATAATACACCCACTGATCTACTTTGCGAGACACCGAAAGCCCCGCATTTTTGAGGTAGATCAGGTGCCGCGACGTTTTGGTTTGGGTAAATTCGAGTACAAGTTCCAGGTCAGAGATGCACATCTCCCGATTGTGGTAGAGCAGGTTGATGATCCGGACGCGCGATTCGTCGCTGAAGGCTTTGAATACCTGGACGCCGAACTCAAGATTGAAATGTTTTAGCCTCATTGTGCGAGTGGTGGAATGAGCATGATACGGGATGATTTCCTGTACAAGCATGATAAGAATATTACGTAGATAATACAAAAAACCGCACGCCTAAATCGTTATCGGCGAAATTGGAAATCCTTCCAAGGGCATCTATCTTTGGTCATAACCGAGCCAACCTTGAGAAATTTTGCACTTTTTGGTCTGTTCCTGATCTTTGGTCTGTGGTCGGCCCGGACGGCAACGGCCCAGACCGAACCCGTGCGGCGCACCATCTTGCAGTTTTCGGGGCTGGTGGTCAGCGGCGAAGAGTCCTACGGCGTGCAGGGCGTACACCTCTACGTACCCAAAAGCGGGCGCGGCACCTACTCCAATCCCTACGGCTATTTTTCGATGGCCCTGGCCGCGGGCGACAGCGTCGTCATCAGTGCCGTGGGCTACAAAAGGCAATACTACTTGCTGCCCACCGATGAGCAGGGCGTTTCGGTGGTGATCTATCTGGAGGAAGACACGCTGCTGCTGCCCACCGTAGAGCTGCTGCCCTTCGGGACGGAAAAAGAGTTTAAAGAGGCTTTTCTGGCCTTGGAACTACCCGAAGAACGCGAACTGGCCAATGCCCGCCGCAACCTCGACGAAGCCATTCTATCCCGTATGTTCGAAGAGATGGGGATGAGTGCCAGTGCCAATCACGCCAATTTCATGATGCAGCAGCACGTGCGCACCGAGGCCCGCTATTTCCAGCCCACCATCCGGTTGCTCGATCCCTTCGCCTGGGCGCGGTTTATTGAGTCTGTCAAGCGTGGCGACCTCAAACGCAAAGACCGCCGCAACTAGAACTCGGCACTTTGCGGGGCGCGCGGGAAGGGGATTACGTCGCGGATGTTGCCCATGCCCGTCACAAATTGCAGCAACCGCTCGAAGCCCAGCCCAAAACCGCTGTGCGGCACCGTGCCGAAGCGGCGCGTGTCGAGGTACCACCAAAGTTCGGCTTCGCGCACGCCCACTTCGCGGATGCGTGCCAGCAGGGTATCGTGGTCTTCTTCGCGCTGCGAGCCGCCGATGATCTCGCCGATGCCCGGAAAAAGTACGTCCATGGCCCGTACGGTGCGGCCGTCGGCGCTGAGCTTCATGTAAAATGCCTTGATCTCTTTGGGGTAGTCCGTCAGGATGACGGGGCTGCGGAAGTGCTTTTCCACCAAGTAGCGCTCGTGCTCCGACTGCAGGTCGGCCCCCCAGTTTTCGATGACGTACTTGAATTTCTTCTTCCGGTTGGGCTGCGAGGCCCGCAGGATATCAATGGCCTCGGTGTAGGTCAGGCGCACGAAGGGGTTCTCGATGACGAACCGCAGCCGATCGAGCAGGCCCATCTCGTGGCGCTCGGCCTGTGGCCGGGCCTTGTCCTCTTCGGCCGCCCGTTGGTCGAGGAAGGCCAGGTCGTCGGCGCAGT